>CAIYZV010000367.1 GCA_903930765.1 uncultured Pirellula sp. | reverse complement strand
TCGTGTAGATTCGGTGTTTCGTCATGAAGTGCCCAGCAATTACGGCTAAGATTGAGTTGGAGCGAGCAGGAGTCGAACTTTGGCGTGCGGGCAATAATCTAATGAATCCCATGATAGGGGCACAAGTCACACTGAGGCGGTCGAATGGCGTTTGAGTTGAGTCTGGTTGGATGCGGAATTGCGCGGGCTGGGAGGCTGACGGTAGTGCTGTCGTCAGGGAGGGTAAATGCAAGATGGTTCATGGCATGATGGCGGGCCCTATTGCGGTTGTATCTCATACGTTTAGCCCTGATTTGAACGGACAAGCTGTCGTGTTGGGGAGGTTGCTTGAAGGAATGCCTCCTCTCGTTCGGATTTCGAGCGATCGATTTTGGCGACCTCAGGCGATCCCTGGTGTTATCGACGAGTGTGTCGCGACACCTTGGGCGATCCGAAAGTTGCGAAAGCTGAGGTTCATGGAGGGGGCTGTTTTTCGGATGCATGTTCGGCATCGAGCTCGTGGAATTGAACGAGCTCTGGTTCAGCATCGCTGTTCCTCCGTGGTCGCTTGTACCGGAGGGGATCTCGTCGACGTGCCCGCAGCAATCGTGGCAGCTGAGCGAGTTGGAGTCCCTTGTGTGTTGCATTACTTTGATGATTATCGGAGCCAATGGAAAATACCGAACCCTGCATGGTCGACGCGATGGATGGAGCGAAACGGGGCATCGATTGAGGCAGAGGTACTGCGTAAGGCTTCTGGGGTGGTTGTTCCGAACGAGCTTTTGAAATCCGAACTCGCCGAGCGAACGTCGTCGCCGATCACGATCATTCGGAATCCTGTGCAATTGGATTTGTATGAGACCCTACGTGCCTCAGTGCCTTCGCGTGAATACAGTCCGCTGCGACCTTGGTCTATTGCTTACACGGGCTCCATCTATGAAGCGCAGCTAGATGCCGTAAGAAACTGCGCACGAGGACTCGATGTGTTGCGCGGTCGTGGTATCGACGTAAGGCTGCACCTATACACAGCACAGTCCGAGGCGTCGCTGCATGCGCAGGGCATCCCCGATTCGGTCCACATTCATCCCGCGGTGAAACCTCTGGATGCGAGTCGTATTCAATGCGAAGCCGATATCTTGCTTTTACCCTTGGCTTTTGCGACCAGATATCCCGAATTAATCCGCACTTCGGCGCCAGGGAAACTTGGGGAGTATTTGGCCTCGGGAAGGCCGATTTTTGTCCATGCGCCTGCCGATTGCTTCCTTTCCCACTTTGCAACGGACCAGCGATGGGGGCTCGTCTGCGACACGCCGGACGAGTCTCGCATCGCAGATGGCGTCGAGCGGATGATTAGGGATTCGCAGTTGCGGACGGAATTGAGCCGAGGGGCGTTGGCCGCGAGTCGGCAGTTCTCTGAGGCCTTAAACCAGCAGGAATATTCACGCTTTCTGCGAGAGTCTGCCGCGTTCCAAAAGACCCATGCGCGCCCCCCGTTGTCTGCTTGACGGCTTGAGCGAAGACCGTTCAATTGCTACGATTCTTTGGATATGGAGACCGTTTCCGGAACTCCGCCCCGGGGAACGTTTCAGTGGAGGGAACGTTGTTAATTGATCACGTAAATACACTACTATCGGGCGGAGCCGCGGTCGCAGCGAGGCGTCTTCATCAGGGGCTGCTTCAAGCGGAGGTAGGAAGCCGGCTTTGGTACTCATCTCGGGATGTCTTGCCGAGTGAGGCTGAATTGGCGGCTGGAGAAGGGATGCATGCCGCTCCATGGCCTCGTATGGATGTCTCGATGGTGGCGCGGGCGAATCGAACCGTCCACGAGTGTTTCCGCAAACTGCAATTGCGATTACGGCGCAATTATTACCGTCGAGGACGTCGGCGACAGGGTGGAGGATTTGTCGGGGCACGCCAATCGATCAAGACGCCATTCGATCCCAAGATTTTTGATGGCGACATTGTTCATTTTCATTGGGTCGGAAAACTGATCGACTTCCCTTCGTTTTTTGAGTCGATGCCCAAAGAGCGGCCGCTAGTTTGGTCCTTGCACGACATGAATCCGATGACCGGTGGTTGCTCGCACGCTGGCGACTGCGACGGTTTCACGCGAAGGTGTGGTGATTGCCCAATCCTGGCTCGGCCTGGTCCTCGCGATCTGTCCAATCAAGAACTTTCGATCAAGCACGATGCGCTTCGAGGGCGTCGTGTGTTCGTTATCGCCCCCAGTCACTGGATGGCTTCGATGGCGAGGAAAAGTTCCTTGTTTTCGGAATGCCCTGTTTCGGTAATTCGAAATCCGATCGATACGGCGGTGTTTTATCCCGAGAACAAACGCCTAGCCCGAAAGACGCT
>CAIYZV010000366.1 GCA_903930765.1 uncultured Pirellula sp. | reverse complement strand
GGCGATTACGAGCACGAGCACCGCGAAGCTGAGCACGAGCACGACGAAGAGCCAGAACCAAGCGATGCAGACGAAGGCCTCGATCGGCCGTTTTTGACTTGGGTTGAGTCAACTCCTCGGCCTCGCTGATCGCCACCGTTCGTCGGTAAACAGAATCCCCGCCAAACATGGAGTTACCAAAACGATCACACGCGACCGATCTTACGGACAACGAACTTCTCTTGTTCGATTTCCTTTTTGACACGTCGCTGGCGTTTGATCATTTGCGGATTGACGACTACTCTTTCCACATGAATTGTCGGTACTCCCATTCACTCGACGACGACCGACTTCGCGCTACACTTGCTTCATTGGTAGACCGACGACTACTAAACGAGAGCATCGGTCCTGTATTCAACGTCGAAACCAGAGATTGGTCTTATAGGCCTCGGTACACACTCACCGAGAGTGGTGGTGATTTATGGGATCGCGAGCGAAAACCTGACTGGAATGGCTTTGTCGCAACGGCACATTGGCAGCTTGGTCTGAACTGTCGAGGAATGATGCGGATCTTGTGCAGTGACGAAAGAATTGGTCGCATGTGTCTCGGCTCGATGTTTGGCGCTGGGCTTGTATCGCCGGTTGGTCGAATCCGAGTACGAACTATTTGGAACGCGAGGCTCTTGCCCTGGAAAACGTTCAATCGCGTATACTCTATTCGGTGCAAAACCAACGATAGTGTTAATGATGGACCAGTCCGAACCGACTGGAGCGTATACAATGCTCGCCGGACATGGTGGCGGGATATCCATGAACTGGATTCACTCGACAGGGAGTACCGATAACAAAAAAATGCACGCGAGTTGCGGATCGCGCGTTTCCTGATGGTAAGTCACTTGGCCGTAACCACGTGATTTTTATCGTTCGTGCCTTGGAGAACAAATGGCGTTTCCTGACGCTGAAAAATCGATCGTCACCAAGGAAAAACTCTGCGACTACCTCCTCAATCCAGCGCATCCGGTTGGTGGAACGAAGGCCGCTTGGTTCGCTTCTGTCGGCTATCCTCGTCAAAACTGGGAAGAACTTCGCGATGATCTTCTTACTATCGCCACTTCCTGTGAGAACTTCATTGCCAAACCTTCTCCGTACGGTGTAAAATACGAAACAGTAGGCGAGATTGGGACTGACGATCGTCGTCCCGGTGGGGTTGTTGCTGTTTGGATCGTAGAAGAGAATTCGCCACCTCGATTGGTTACCGCTTACCCTGAGGGTACTTGATGATCGCTGAACACTCAATGGTTGTTTTGACATCGGATAGACCCATGTCTGGTCTGTTTGCGGGGGATGTTGGTGCTGTCGTTCATGCCTATGCAAATGGCTCCGCGTATGAGGTCGAGTTTGTTGATGGTGACGGATCGACTGTTGCTTGCATTACCCTCGATGCGAAAGACGTCAGATCGATGAATCGGGGCGAGTTACTACATATTCGTCGACACACAGAGGGGACGAACAATCCGATGGACCGAAGCGGGGGTTCGGCCGCTTCCTGATGGAAAAATTACCTGTCCCCGCTCGGTCATCGGGGTCGTTCGACGAATTGGGCAGACGGATACAGTGCAGCGATGGAAACAAACAATCCATATGAGCCTCCACATCTAAACGTCGATAAGAGTCGCCGGTTTCGAGTATCCCTATCATCAACAGAGATCTTTACGATTGGGGCTGGTTTCGCGGTGCTCGTATTGATGTTCGCGCCCGCACAGCCACATCCGAAAGAGTATACAGCGATCGAAAAGATTCTCATCGCGCTGACCTGGAATTGGCTGACAATTGTCGGGACCATTCTTGGGTTTGGAGCATTGTTGACAGGGACTTATTCTGCTATCGGCCGAATCTGGCATCGATTTGACGGTGCGTCTTCCGAGTCTCCAGAGTAAACTCCCTCAATAAGACATGACGAAATCGGGTAAGCCTGCCCGTTGCCAGGCACCCTTCCCACACCACCAATCACACCACCATCACCTTCGCCACGCCGGCCGCCTTGGCAAAATCATCCTCGGTGACCAGCAAGTAGCTCTGCTGGGCGATCCGTGGCGAGTTGCCAAGCCAGGAGCAGACCACGTGCAAGGGGAACTCGCGCTGGAGTTCTGTTTCGCATATTGACTGGGATTTTCGTGCTATCGCGGTAGGGACGGCCATTTCTGGCCGCCCCCCGCACAGATCCGTACGTGCAGAACTACTGCATACGGCTCCTACCTTTGATGCTGACGTGCGAAGCGTTCTTCAGGATACGGATGGAG
>CAIYZV010000365.1 GCA_903930765.1 uncultured Pirellula sp. | reverse complement strand
GTCGTGACAATGGTTCGCTTTGTCGGAGTTGCGTTCGGACGCGTAGCATTCGAATCGGAGTTCTCGCCGATCCACTTCAAAATGTATCGCCTGCGATCGAGCGTGCTTCCGGGACGAACGTCGAGCAATTGCGCGTCACCCCACTGCGTACCAATAGGTTGCCATTGCAAATCGGATTCGATTTCGACCTCACCCACTGCATCCGACGCTCGCGGGTACTCAATGGTCGTTCGCGCAAGGAGTTGATCGCGATCGATGAGGAGTTCCGTGTTCATGAAAGGGGCATCCGCCCCCAGTCCAGGTGTATCCGATGGCATTGCGGCAAAGGGACGAGTCGTCGCGGTTGGATTGGGGGACAAACTCCCGGCGATCTTGTCGACACCGCCGAGTTGCATGGCATAGCGACCAATCGATGGATTGGATACCTTGCCGCGGGCAAAGATATCGATGGTCCATTGCCCGTCGGTTTCGATTTCGAGGGTAGCGTTGGCAGCTGGAAGGACCGGCGTTTCGATGGTCCAACCACGAGGCGTTTTACCGTCGGTCGGCTGGTTAGGATTGGTTGGGGGGATGCGTTCGTTTTCGATCGGCCCTACCTTGGTCTGGGATTCGATCTGTAACACTCGTCGGCCGCCGCGGTCTGGGTACCAGATCAGTTCGGATTCAGTCCTGGTCAATCGGTTCGATGGAACTTCGTTTCCATCCACCGTGAAGCGGCTCAGGCGCGAGCGATCGGTTGGGAATGGGATTCGAAAAGGTTTCGAAATATCGAGATCGCCGACCCATACCTCATACGTGTGATTGCAGGTTTGCTCCGTGTTTCCAAAACCGATCGACCGACTATCCATTCTTAGCAAGTGTTTGGCAGCGATTACATACGATTCACGATCCGGATTGGCTTGGGCCTGACGTTCGTTTTCAATAGCATTTGCAACTTCCTTGGGGACATAAACCACCGTCCCCGCCAAATCACCTTGATCGTCAATTGGGATGATCACATCAAAATTGCTGAACATCGCATTGCTGTTACTGGGGTCCTGGCCTAACGACTCGCTGCCGTGGTACGCATAGTAGGCGCTGCATCCGATCAAACCGGCAAGGAGCGTCGAGACAACCCCAGGTTTTGGTCCGTCCTTAGAAACACCCGACGATTCATTAGATGCATCGGGGGAGAGTGTTCCTTCGTTCCACGGCAACCATCGGTCTGCCCGTGATGTCCGATTTCCCTTTCTCTGCGCCTCGATGGACGATAGCATTCGATAGAGAAGATAGACGAGTGAGCCTAGGCCAATACCGACCAAGGACGATCGGAAATAGATTCCGATTTCGTCGATGAGCCAGTGGCCTGCAAACGACGCCACGCATGCGGCCATGAGTGCAATCCAGGGAGCCTTGCGAAGAAAATAAGGGGCAAGCACCATGCAGAACGCGATTACCAGTGCTTGGCTCGATGAATCTTCAGCGGCCCCGATTGCAAGAGTGGTTGGGTCTCGTGGGTTGACATGGATCGATTGATGACGGGCCAATCTCCATTTTCCGCTTAGCCATTCGGGAATCAACGCGTATGGAGGTGTCTCATGGATGGAGTTGGCCGTCCCGATCGATGGATGTGTGCGCCAACCCATGATCGATGCCGCCTCGCGATACCAATCCCACATCGTCCAAATCGACTCCGCATCGCGTGACTTGTTACCTCGAATCCAGCTCTTTCGAAGGTTGAAAGGGGTTTTTTCGACGAGATGATTCGGAATCCATAGCGATCGCGTGGTGGTTAATGCATTTCCTGGCAACTTGAACTCGGGCCATTGGAACTCGAACTCCGTGTTGGAACGGAAGCCCCATTTCCAGCGATTGTTCGCTACAAGGGATGGTCCGAGGAAAATGGCTTCCAAATGGATGCGGTCGTTCTCGTGAGTGTTCGGATTGCTGGGATTGTCTGTTGCATCGGGGTCCTTGGGCGTTGGATTTTCCGGCGAGACCTTCGTTCGGTGAGGGTTGGTCAACCAACGCAACTTCAGCGTGGTTCCAATCACCTGGGTTTGCAATTCACCATTGTTACCGCGCCCGCGATTCCAGGATCGAGATTGCAGGAACGCTTTACGGGTCGCTGACTCATCCAGTTTCCATCCTTCAGGGATGTCAATTGCTGTTTCAAAAACTTGATTCTCAAGGGCAAATACCTGGGCACGCACCAAGGCTTTTTGGTTGCCTGAAGTATCGATCGCGAAATTCATGTCCCAATTCGGAATCATTTCCGAAGGATTCTTTGAACTTGTCGAGTCGGACAGCTTTACCGCAGGTGGATTGGGACGCAAACCTTCTGGCGTCGACCAATCCGGTGGCCACTGCAACAACCGACGACCTTGCGCATCAAAAGACCACTTCGCGTTTGGAGAATCGGTGGTTACATACCATTCGCGATCGACCTGCAACCATCGTTGGCTGGTTGTGGTACCGATGACGCAGGGAAGGCTGACCGTGATCGGATCGGTGCTTCTCGCCCCTGGATTCGAAGCGGGGAGTTGCGAACTAGCCAGGATGGTAACCGGTGTGCCATTGGGATCGGGCAGTCCAAGTTGAGTAGGGTCGATGATCCATTCCATGGTGTTCTTGTCCGGGGACACATGAAGCTCCCAGGTTGCATCGAGCTTTCGAAGTCCGAGCGGTGTTCGCAGGCTCCACTGAGTCGACTGCAGCTGACTTTTTTGGCTGTCCGGACTGGACGGATCCAGCAATGCTGTGTCGTCAACTGCAATACGGATGGGTTCGCGAAGCGGGGGATCCAACGGAATCTTGATTTCATGCTCGATGGTCCAGCGACTACCGCCTCGAAAGATACGACTAAAAACCTTTGTGTCACGGATTGAAGGGTTGAGTAGAGTTACCAGTGGAGGCAAATTCCCTTCCGTCATTCTGAAGATGAGGTACTTTCCCAATCGGGGCAGGCGGTCTTTTTGCCATGGCGTTAATGCTTCTTCGTCGAAGATCCAATCCGCATAATCCCCATCGAGTTCCAAGCGAACTGTGGAACTGGGTTCCATGATCAACGCATCCCTTCGCTCC
>CAIYZV010000364.1 GCA_903930765.1 uncultured Pirellula sp. | reverse complement strand
CTGGGAATGCCTGAATCCAAACTTGGGCTGACTCCGGGTTGGGGAGGAACCCATCGTTTGGTTCGAAGGGTTGGATTGAAACGCGGCCTGGAAATGCTGATGACAGGCGCTCCTATCATCGCCAAGGTGGCCTTAGAGTATGGACTAGCAGACGGCCTGTGGAAGGCACACGACGAGATCGACCCTCAAATCGAGCGTTGGGTTTCTCAACTACACAATGCGTCTGCCCCCCCCGTTTCGGTTGATTTCAGTGAACTGTGGGACGAACTCGCTAAAGAACGCCATGAATTAAGGACAGCGGGATTGGCCAACGATCAACATTGGCAAATACCAGCCCGCCAAGCTATCGAACGCGCTGTGGAACTCGGGATCAAAGAATCCCCCGCAGCAGCAGAGCGTCTGGAACGTGAAGGCTTTTTCGAATTGCTCAATCGCCCCGAGGTGCAATCAACACTCACACTTTTTTCCGCACCACGCAAGAATTAACGCGATGCAAAAAGTGCGTACTGGTATGTGACGCTGTCCTTAAATGCCAGCGAGGCGAAATTAAACGTGAAACAAATGGCTCCAGTTCACACAATCCAATCGACAGCTGGGCCAATCGACAGCTGGGCCAATCGACAGCTGGGCCAATCGACAGCTGGGCCAATCGACAGCTGGGCCAATCGACAACTAGAACGCTACCGACTCCCTACGGACAGGAGCAAATCTCCGCGTTATCGCTCTCTGCGGGTTGAGATGCTAGCCAGCCGCTTGCGCGGCATGAACTCATCTTCTTCCAGTTGTGCGAAAGCAGAAAGCCATATCGCAGGAGAAACTTTTTCAAGAGTCATCGGCGTCCCCACGGTACCGAATGAGGATTCGCCTTCGCCGTTCAAACCTCCCTCCGATTTCCCGTTCAACTTATTGACCAAGTTGAGGATATCCAAAGGCGTTAACTCACCGTCTCCATCCACATCGTAGTCAGGAAGGTCAAGAGAAGATGCCGCACGCGGAAGTGGCAATTTACCCGATCCTTTTCCGTTGATCGCATCGACCAACCGCAGCACATCGAGTGGATTGACATCGCGATTCCGATCGACGTCAAAACGATTGCTGGAGTTCTGCCATGGATTAGAGACGATAGTCCGTTCCAGCGGAATCGAAAGTCGGTATGTCGCTTTTCCAGAACCTGTTTCCGTAACAATCACTGGGACTGCAAATTGAACTGGATCCGAATCACTTAAAAACGATCCAGTGGTCATCACAAGCTGGTTTTGGGTGACCATGAATCGACTATCCAGCGACGTGATCAAATAGGACTGCCCGACATCTTGATCAACGATGGATATATTTCCAAGGTCTTGACCGCTGACATTCGTCAAAGCCACTGGCTTACTGACGTTGGCCGCCGTCGGGGGATCGTTTGCGTCGAGAATCACGATCGAGACCTGCGATTGCGTACTTCTCGATGGAGTACCCGAATCTTCAACGATGACACTTAAGACCAAAGAAGGCGAAGTTTCGTAATCAAACAATCCGAGCTTAAGAGAAGAGAGCTCGCCACTCTTCGGATCAATAGAGAAGCGAGTTTCTGTCGCAGGAAGCGAAAAACGAAGTGTTTGAGCATCTCGGTCGGTAGCTACGATTCGACCAAATACTTTACCTACGGGTTGATTCTCAAATACTGAAAGCGACTTTGTAAGCACCTCTGGCGCGTATTCGTTCACATCGACCACAATGATATTGATCGACGCTACGGTAGCCAAAGGCGGTGTGCCATTATCGTACGCTTCGATGAATAATTGGTGCGAGGACTTATTCTCAAAGTCGAGTGTCGCATTGGATTTCAGCGTCAGAACTCCTGTCTCAGCGTCCAGATCAAACAATGGCGACACTGCATCAAAAAAACGATAGCGAACTCGATTTTGCGTGTCTGCGTCTGGTGCCGTAATGGTCCCGACGAACGTACCACCTGAGATTCCCTCAGACACGTCGAAAAGCATCGGTCTCAGGTCAGGTGCATACTCATTTTCGTCGATCACTTGAATGGTCTTCCATTCATCTACGGAGAGCCTAGGCGTACCGTTGTCGTAAGTACGGATTAAAACTTGGACGAAGGGATTCATCTCAAAATCCAGTTTCTGACCAGGAGCGAGATAAAGGATATTATCACGCACTTCGAACCGCGAATCTGCGAGTACGCTCCATGTGAAACTATCGCTTGAATCCGGATCTTTAGTGGATAGAATCCCCAATGGCTGACCGACTAGATTTTCTCGAGTTTTCCCACCTTCCAAACCAATACTTGTCGGCGCGTCGTTAACGTTAATAACGACCAAACGGACGGACGCATCAGCAGTACTACCCGCTGCATCTCGAGCGGTGATGATGATCGAGTACTCGCCTACATTTTGGTTCCGGGGCGTACCCGTCAGCTCCCGTGTTGCAGGATTGAATTTAAGCCACTGGGGTAGAGTCACCCCCTTTCCCTGCGAAGCGCTATAACTGAGCAAGGTGTCATCAACGTCAGTGAACATGTTGGCAGGAAGCACATACCGCAAGGCCGCTTCTTGAAGTACCGATGTCGACAGGAACGGGAGAGTTGCAACCGGCGAATCATTAACAGCCGTCACGCTCTGCTGGATGGCGCTTGAACGAGCCGAAATCACCCCGGCCGATTGGAGCGTATTCACATTGACAAAAATAGGCCGCGATACCGCTGTGAATTCTCCGGTGTAGATGGAATCCAATGCGAAATAAGTCAAGTCTGGAGCCGAGCCAAAGAAATCTTTTTGCGGCACGAACCTTAAATTGGTAGTGGAACGGAGTACCAGAGCGCGGAAACTGGACAGATTCTCGAGGCTGATCCAACCCGAACCTGCGTTGTATTGCCACTCACCCATCGTTGTAGGCGCATTGACGATCACGATGCCTTTGCTCGTCGACAAATCGGGATCGACCACTCCACGAGAAATCAACGCCTCCACCGAAGTGCCAGCACTGGACGGTTGGTCTTCGGCGATCGAATCCATCGACACTGGATTGGCAATGGGCAGGTCGTTGACGGCTCGGACATCCAACTTGATCAATGCCGCGCTCGCGAACGTCCCTTTGTTAACGCTTAACTGAATACTTCGAGCCGTCGTATCAGGTGCATCACCAGTTGCCTCGAAATAAATGCTATTCACAATCGCTTCAATCGATGGCAATGTGGTCCTTGCGTTGAACGAAATAACCATTTGATCCGGCGAGGTTGCCACCAAAGCACCTACGAGAACACCATCGTAAAAGAGATTGCTGCCTGCTCGCACAAGCTTTCCATCGGATGACGACACGAGACTGAGGCGATCCGTCCAACCCGGGGCAGCAACGATCTGTATCGATACTTTGGACTGGGAATAGTCCCCAGGAGCAAGATCGATGAGCTGTGCATTTTTTGCTATGGGTACAGGAGGCGTATCTTCGGTATAGGTGAGACTGCTATTGGAGACCGATACGCCGAAAGCGATTGGCATCGAACCGCTGATCAAGTATTGACCGATACTGGCGTAATCGGAGTAGCCTGTCGGCGGATTTGCTGTCGGTGCACCAAAGCCAACACCGTCGATACTCAAGTAATAAACGCCCGCTGAGATTTGAAGACCTGCGAAACTAGCACGCAATCCTGCTGGATTCGAGGTAGCGATCAAATTGCCTGCGGCGTCGTAGAGCTTTGCCTCAATATCGAGATTCGTGCTCTGGGTAGCCGGCCAATAGCTGGTGTTGAACAAGGAGGACTCGGAAGAGGATGTGTAGGAACCATCCGACGCTTTAGTCCAAACCTGGGTAATGTAAGGATCGATCGTCAAATCGAGTGTCCCCGACCCGGCTTGGAATTGAAAATAATCCAGATCGTTAGATCGCTCAATGGTCCCCAGTCGCGTGAGCAGAGTGCGGTTTGATGCGTCGATCGGACCAGTTAATTCCGTCGCTGTTGCGTTCGAATTGCCATAATCATCCTTCAAAATCCCGAAGCCGTTGACCGCACTGGTAATCACCGAGATGTCATCCGGTCCTGAATTGTAGTTCGCGTCTGCCCCACGGTTATTGCTGCCGAAGTAGGTACCGTTATCCCATGAGGTTACGTTGCGATCGTAAGGCGCTCCCATCAATGGTCCCCAACTGTTTTCTCCCGTCCCACCGTGTCCAAAATAGTAAGCCGCATTTTGCTGAAACGGATTCGTGCCATCGGTTCCGTCATGCGACAACCCTAACGAATGCCCCACCTCGTGACTCGCTGCCAAGGAAACATTCGCTGGAGCGACATTGAAAACGTAACACGGAGTGTCTGTAGCACCTGGGCTGTTGTACCCCCACCGAAAACTTCCGATGTAGGCCACTCCACCCGAACCAGGCCCGGGAAAATCATCTGGCGTGACGACGACACGAATCCCCCAACGGTCGTCCGTGCCTCCCGTATTTACCAACGCTTGTTCCCCCGGATCCTCGGTGGTGATGTTCACCTCGAATCCCGAAAAATCTCCAACTACTCTCTGCCAGATGGTTTGAATTGCACGAAGCTCACTGTCCGTGAAAGCGGCCCCATTTCCGTCGGGATCATAGGCCGGCGATATGATGGGATCACGCCCCCTCGACGAGTTCCAAGGGGTCCCAGTAGCGGTAAACCCATCGAAGTCCAAATAAATCGTCTTTGTCGCTGTTGGTAGACTGTGGAGCTTGAAGGTGTCCGCCAGCGGCAAAAACTCGGTCACTCCACCTCCGCCCGAACTGCTTCCACCACTCGCACCATTCGAGGTGCCAGGCTCGTTCCATTCATCGAAGGGCATCGAAGGTGGCAATGGAATGGTGCCGACGATCATAGCGGCTTCTTTCAATTCGTCGCGTTCACCTTCGGCCGCAATTCTCACACCCAACAACTCCGAAGTGAAGCCGATATCGACAGCCATCAAAGATCGAACCTCGAGCAACTCGATCCTCAACAATCGCCGCACTTTGGCTTGCATCAACTCGCGATACCGAACTCGTTTCTCCGCTTTAACTCGCAACAATCCAAGCCCATTCGAAAACAGCGCACGCATGACGAAACCCTTGTTGGAACAGCTATTAGCGAGACATATCAATTCAATGCAACCAAACCTCTCCATCGATCGAGTCCGTGAAATATTCGATGTGAGAGTTCAATAACCAGGGTACATTCTAAGCCAAACCGAACACGCGAAAACGTATTTCTTTAGTTTTCGCAGACAGCCCCCCTTTTTGGCGGAACAGCAAGCCCGCAAAAAAACCATGATGGCTGTCGAGGCGCGTCATGGTGTGTTACGCCGCCCCTCGGCTTGTCGTTCCCGAAATTTGTCCGCGTCAACCAAGTCCAACGTGCGGTATCCATGGAGCGTACGACCGCTCCATAAAACCTACGAAGAGGAAACCTACGAAGAGACGGGGACTATCGGGACGGGGGCTATTTGGATTTGGGGTGGACGTAAACTCGCAATCGCTTGGTAGCGTATGTGCCAGCGTTTGCCGAAAAAGTCCAATCCCGACTCTCGCTGGCATTGTTCCCAATCCCGATGTCCGCCCGATCGGCTGCTT
>CAIYZV010000363.1 GCA_903930765.1 uncultured Pirellula sp. | reverse complement strand
CTTACCCACCCTCGATAATCGATATCGTGGAGGGCCTGGAAAATCGGTTGCTGATCGACCGCACCCATCCCTGGTCCCAGTAGATTCGGATCATTGGCATGGAAATGGACCATCAAATCCGCGTTCTCGCGAATGACTTGTTCGATGGGAACTCCTTCGGTGCTCATCGCTTTGACATCCAAATGCAATTGGACCCATGGACTCGCGATCGCCTCGATGATCGTTCGAGCTTGGGATGCATGATTCAGAAAATTCCCCTCGCCGGGACCGAGTGGTTCGATCGCCAATCGAACGTTCGCCCTCTCAAGCGATGGGACCAACGGTTCGATGACTCGGATCGCGTTCGCCGCCGCTTGATCGTGGGTCATGGGTGGCAGAAAATTCCGTTGGTTGGGCGAACCCAAAACCATCACCTTGCCACCCATTTCCGCGCAGAGTCCAACCAGTCCGTGCAGGTATTCGGCGGTTCGATTCCGGACAGATTCATCGTCCGTCGTCAGGTGAAACCCTTCGGTCTTGGCCAGCAACCAGTGGAGTCCGATGACCTCCATCCCCATCCCTGCGAGGACCTTGGCGAACTCGCGGCACCGCTCCGGCGCGACCTCGAGCGGTTTCGGACCCAAAGTAAAAGGTGCGATCTCGACCCCGGTGTACCCAATCTCCGCAGCCAAGCGGTATCCCTCCAATCCGGGAACTCCTTCGAATAATTCGTTGCAAATCGCGTATTTCATTGAGTATTCCATTCGCAGGGGATTCGCCCACCTCGGGGCTAGC
Source organism: uncultured Pirellula sp. (assembly GCA_903930765.1). Classification (GTDB taxonomy): domain Bacteria; phylum Planctomycetota; class Planctomycetia; order Pirellulales; family Pirellulaceae; genus JBKCUI01. The sequence continues at coordinate 5,294 of CAIYZV010000363.1, read as the reverse complement.
AAACCTCAAGGGGCTAGCAAACCTCAAGGGGGCTGGTGTTCCCGCCTGTTCTCGACTTTTGGGCTCGGACTCCGCTTGACCGATGGGCTATAATTCGTTGTGACGGGTCGTCATCGACAGCATACTGCATTTTCGCATTCCGCTGAGGTTACCATGCAATCAATCTTTGCAAAGCTTCCTTCCATTCTCACCCTTGGTGCCGTGCTCGGCGGCGGGGGCGTTCTGCTCGTCGTTGCAGCGGACCCACCTGCCAACTCGACCAAACCAGCTGACTCGACCAAGTCCGATGAACCTAAGGAGACGGCCAAAGTCATCCCGAATCGGAACGTACAGAACAAGACCTCCAAGGACAAAAAGAAGATGGCGGACGAGCCTGAATACAACAAACTGAACCCTGAGGAACGCTGGGTTATTCTCAACAAAGGGACCGAATTCGCGTTCACGGGAAAGTACACCGACCACTTCGTCGAAGGAACTTACATCTGCAAACGATGCAACGCCCCCCTCTACAAGTCCGATGACAAATTCCACAGCGGTTGCGGATGGCCCGCCTTCGATGATGAGATCAAGAACTCTATCAAACGAGTAGCCGACGCCGACGGAATGCGGGTCGAAATCATGTGCAAGAACTGCGGTGGGCATCTTGGGCACGTCTTCGAAGGCGAACAGATGACCAAGAAAAACTCACGGCATTGCGTGAATAGCATCTCGATCAAATTCGTCCCCAAAGGAAAGGAACTTCCCAAAGTTATCACCGCTGAAAAAGCCGGTGACGCATCCAAGGAAGCTCCTAAGAAAGAGGTGGACGGTAAGGACAACTCCTCATCGTCTAAGAAGTAGCTCGCGGCTCTTTAACCATTCCTCAGCCCGATCGGTCCACTGCGATGACGGGTTGCTGGTACGTCGCAAACCGTACCCATGCCCACCCGTCGGGTAAAGATGCAGACTGACGGGAATCTTGAGTTTGTTCAGTTCCATCGCTGGAACGAACACGTTCTCGCACCCGAGAGGATCGTCTTGGGCCATTGTCATGAATACCTGTGGCATATCTTTTGGGAACACCACATCGGGTGCCAGTTTCGTCCGATCCTCGTTCGAGACGAGATACGCTGGATAGATCAGCATGGTGAAGTCTGGGCGGGGCGTTAACTCATCCGCTCCGTCCGCTTTGGGATACGTAACCGAAGCGAACTTGGTACTCAGCATGGTGGATAGGTTCGCACCCGCGGAGTACCCAAGGCATCCAATTCGTTTGGGATCGATACCCCACTCGCTTGCGCGAAACCGCAACACATTGATCGCACGCTGGGCGTCTTGCAAAGGAGCATCCGAAGGTTGACGTCCCTCCCGTCTTGGAACGCGATACTTGAGAAGCGCGGCAGTGACACCGATCGAGTTGAGCCATTCGCAGGTTTCCGTTCCCTCGAGATCCATCGCTAAGATGTTGTATCCACCTCCTGGACACACCAGCACCGCCGCACCCGTTTCCCGTTCGGGGGTCGGGCGATAGATCGTCAGTGTCGGCTCGCTAACGTTCCCAAGTCGTATCACTTTTGTACCGGCAACCATACCATCGGTTGGCTTGGTGATATCCGCCTCGGGAGGCAACACCTTTTGCTCCCCAGGAGCGACTCCCGACCAGAGCTTGATTAAGACCGGTTCTGCCGAAAGAGCATCACCACTAGAGATGCACAATAAAAAGTCCAACGCGACAGTAACCACCAGAAATCCCGCTGGAACTATTTTCGGAATGCAGCTACGGAACGGTGAGCAGTTTACGAAGCTCATGACCAACCCTCAACAATCTTCTAGATCTCGCGACGACACTCGCTATACAACTATTTACCCAACTCGGACAAAAGCTCTCCCATCTCAGCGGCGGCGTGCAGATTATTTTGCCTGCGTGCTTCTTCGATCCCATCGCGGAGCAATGTCCTCGCCTCTTCAACTTGATCCAGTTCGGCCAACTGCTGAGCAGCCATGAAAAAGGCAGCGACGTATTTTGCATCGGGGTCGTAGGCGAGCTCTCGCAGCATTGTCACGCTTTGTTCGTGGTCGGATTCCTTGCGCAGTTCCATCGCCAACGTGTACCGCAGAAACGCATCCTTGGGATCGTCCGCTAACATGGCGAGGATTTGATCTTTACGGCTCATCGAAATACTTTCTTCTGACCACCTGACACCTCCGCGATCGGAACGGTGTGGACCTTAAATCGATCAGCCGCGAACCCATGGCCGCGGCTGATGCATTTGACCTCTCGCTTTATCGGCTTAGTCCAATCGAACTTAGCCACCTACAGCGTTTTGTTGAAGCTGTACGAACCAGGCTGATGAACTTCGACCGCAGGAGCCTCGCCCCATTGTAGCTTTTCAGGCATGAGCGACATCTTGCTATCCTTGATATCATCCCAACGGATGACCTCGCCCGAGTAGGCTGCTTCGCGGCCCATGATCGCCATGAGCGTGCTCTTGCACATGTAGTCCCCGTTGTTGAGAGGCTTTCCTTCGCGGATCGACTTCATCAGTGCCACATGCTCGAGGTAGTACATGCTCGGCTTTTGCCCGCTGAACTTCCATGGATTTTCGCCGGTGATTTCGTTGGCGAGCACGCGAGCTGTTCCCTTGGTGCCAAAGACGTAGTCTTCGGTCTCATTGAAGCAGTTGGGCATTTGCCGAGTTGCAGCATAGGTGCGCGTGCCATCGGCCCATTCGTAAACGACATAGAAGTGATCGTAGATATCGCCATACTCCACATCCGTTCGGACTTGGCGGCCACCCATCCCATACGCGAGCACAGGGGGGACATCGTGGTGCAACCACATCGACTTGTCGAGCGAGTGGATAAACTGTTCCACGATATGATCGCCACTGAGCCAACGGTAGTACAACCAGTTCATGACTTGGTTATGCATCGGGGTCCAGAAGTCTTTGGGTTCACGGATCCAGAGGGTACCGGCGAGGTAGTTTTCTTGGACTGAAATGATGTCACCGATGGCGCCGCTATGGATCTTTTCCATCGTGGCTTTCACCCCCAAGTCATACCGCCAGCACAAACCGGAAACGAGCGAGAGGCCTTTTTCTTTCGCAGCGTCACTCGCTGCCATCACGCGGCGTACCCCGACAGGATCGACTGCCACCGGCTTTTCGCAGAAGATGTGCTTGCCCGCAGCAACAGCCGCTTCCATCTGCATGGGTCGAAAGCCTGGCGGCGTTGTCAGCAATACCACGTTGATGTCGGTCTCAAGCAACTTTTGCATGGAGTCTAAGCCGGAGAAGCATTGGTCATCCGGAACTGCAAACTGCTCACCGAGAGTTCGCTTGAGGTTTTTCTTTGCCCCGTCCAATCGATCATCGGTGATTTCAGCGATCGCCGTCAGACGGCAACCGGAGTCCGCATCCATCGCGTCTTTTGCCGCCCCCGTACCTCTTCCGCCCGCACCGACCAAACCGACCTTGATGATATCGGAGCCTTGGGCGTGCACCGATCGATTGAAGAAACTCGTCGCAACACCTGCGGCGACTCCCGCACCCGCAGAAGCCTTCAAAAATCCACGACGGTCAACGCCGCTGGTCTGCTCGCTCGATTGGGTCTGCTCGCTCGATTGGGTCTGCTCGCTCGATTGGGTCTGCTCGCTCGATTGGGTCTGCTCGCTCGATTGGGTCTGCTCGCTCGATTGGGTGGTCGTCTCGGCCGTCACGTTTGCGTCCATAGCTAGAAAATTTGGAGAGGAACTCATGAAAGGTGGGGTCTCAAGGGGTATCGAGGAAGGCGGGAATGCATATCCTAGGACCGAATTGGTCGATCCTAGTTGAACCCAGGTCAAGGCACCTTCTTGGAACTGGCCCAAGGTGCATTGCCGTAGACCAAATCGTTGAGGGGCCTGATAAACAGGTATTTCGGTTATAACCCAACCATCGCGACATGCAACACAGCCACCCACGATCCTCCCCCGAAAACCAAGATTCAAACTCCGATTCTGGCACCTCCGATTCGAGCCCCTCAAACCAGCCATTGCATCCGAACGGCGAAACCAGTCCGGTGGAAAACGATGGTATGGAGTTTTCGCTGGAAAGCCCTCGAAACCGTTTTTACGATGACTCCGAGGAAAACCGCTTTCGGGCGGCCCTCCACTCCACGATTCCCATCGAATTGGAAATCGGGTCGGGGAAGGGACTCTTCCTTTCCCGAGCCGCACAACAAACCCCTGATCGGTTCTTTATCGGGCTCGAACTGGCGACCAAATACGCAAAAGAAGCCCAAGCCAAGCTCGAAAAGCTGGGGGTTTCCAACGCATGCTTCATCGCCTGCGATGCCGTCGCATTGATGCAACAAGACGTCCCCTCGGAGTCCCTCATCGCCGTGCATGTCTATTTCCCGGACCCATGGTGGAAATCCAAACATAAAAAGAGGCGAGTCTTAAGCGACGAAACCATCCGCAATATCGAACGCGCTTTACTCCCCGGCGGAAATCTTCATTTTTGGACCGACGTCTTGGACTACTATGAAGAAGCCGTCGCACGCATCTGTGAACTCACCCAATTGCGTGGACCGTTTTACGTTCCCGAGCCCGAAGCAACGCACTCCATGGATTACCGAACCCATTTCGAGAGACGCACCCGACTCAACGGCTTGCCGGTGTATCGTGCTCGATTCGACAAAGCAACTCGTGAATAGTCACGACAAGTAATCTGCCGACAAGTAATTCGCCGACAATGAATCTGCCGATCGACAACGCGGTTGCTCGCATGCCTACCTCATTATCCACACATACTTTAGCCTCAATCGCCTCGTGGGTATGCGGTCTTCGTTTCCATGCTTCTTGGTCGAGAGCCCTTGCTTCTGCGATCCCGTTCATCCTCGAAGGATGCGTCGTGGGCCAAACCCCAAATCCGCAGCTCGAGAGGCCCCAACTGGAGAGGCCCCAACTGGAGAGGCCCCAGCTGGAGAGGTATGTGTACTCAACTCCAACCATGGGCACCATGTTGCACCTGGTCGTCTATGCAAACGACGAAAAAAGGGCGCAACTCGCGATCGATGCCGGACTTGATGAAATCGAGCGACTGATCCCCATCTTGAATAACTATGATCCCTCAAGCGAGGTTTCCAGGTTATCTCACGCCGCATCCGGTCCTAGTTCGTTGAGTTCCGATCTATCAGGAACTCTGGCCGCTGCAAAACGCTGGCACGACTTATCGATCGGGCAGTTTGACATTACCGTCGGTCCATTAACCCGTCTCTGGTCTCGCGCCAGAAAAGAAAAACGGCTGCCAGATCCTAGCGAAATCGTTGAGGCT
>CAIYZV010000362.1 GCA_903930765.1 uncultured Pirellula sp. | reverse complement strand
TTATCCAGAAAGTATTTTTTGGTCGAGAGCATCTCGATCTCTCGGACATCGGCATCGTAGCTGGGCAAGCAGGAACCGAGCAGCGCGATGGCAGCGAGCCAGCAAGAACCGACGAACGACAACCCGATCAAGCGACGGCTCCACGAGGATGCGAACGATGGATCGTTTTCAGTGGATCGCGAATTGGGTTCCTCAAGAGGCTCAAGAGGCTCAAGAGGAATCGAGCGACTCATGGACTCGGACGCATCGCGCGCAGAAGCGTTATCGACTTGAGGTGTAACGGCTTGCGATCGAAAGGATCCGAAGAGCCATCGCAATGCGAGAGCTAGGAGCACCGTGGATAGGGCGAGTGGCAGGAAGGATCGTGGTCCGAAAATCCAACCGAGAACGAGAGTGAGTTGCGATAGGATCGCGTGGCCGATTGCGATCGAAAACCCGTGAGTAGCCATCGGGCCATTCCATTGGTCGAGCGATTCCCGTTTAGCGATCGGATGGCCGATGCACCAGGAGACGGCTAGCCATCCTGACGCGAGGAGCAGGATTGGAATTCGGTCCAGCCATGAAGCGTAGGGAAGTCCCCCTGTCCACTGTTTCCAGAGTTCGGACAGGCTAGCGACATCGACGAGCCAGAGTTCCAATCGTGAGGTTTGTAGGAATTCTCCGTAGGGGTCGGCCAGCGGCATGGACGGAATTAATAGCATTGTTGCCGAGTAGCCGACCAGGAGCAGGCCGGCTGCAACGATTGCGATCCATTTTCCTGATTGTGGCTGTTTTTTTGGCACTTGAGAGTGGGCCGAGCGAGCGAAATCGTGGCTGAGAACTAAACTCACGGTGTACCGTCGGCCTGCGGCGGAGTCCAGGGTGGGCTCCCTCGTCGAGCGTAGAATCGTCTGAAAACGATGCTGGCGGTGGGTTGCGGTACCCTTTACGGTATCGTAGGAACCGTTTGCAAGCCAACAAGATTCTCTGTTATTGTTTCCCTTATGAACCAACCACTTTCAGGCATATTTACACCGAATATCACACCACTGGATGCCAAAGGCCGGCTCGACGAAGACAAGCTTCGAGGCTATGTCGATTGGTTGATCGAGCATGGGGTGCACGGGCTTTATCCGAACGGGAGCACGGGCGAGTTCGTGCGCTTCACGCCGGAGGAGCGACGTCGTGTGATCGAGGTGGTGGTCGATCAAACACGAGGGAGGGTGCCAATTCTTGCAGGGGCTGCGGAAGCCAACGTCGCAGAAACGATCCGAGCTTGTGATACCTACGGAGCGCTCGGTTGCCGGGCGGTCGCGATCGTTGCCCCGTTCTACTACCGGTTGGCTCCGGATGGCGTCTTTGCTTATTTCAAAGAGATCGCCGACAATGTGTCGGTGGATGTAACACTTTACAACATTCCATTGTTTGCATCACCGATCGATGTTGCGACGGTCAAGCGATTGGCGCAGGAGTGCCCTCGGATTGTCGGTATCAAGGATAGTTCGGGAGATATCCCGCACATGATGCGGATGATCTCCGAGGTTCGTCCTCTGAGGCCCGACTTCTTTTTCTTGACCGGTTGGGATGCCGCGTTGGTCCCGATGCTTCTGGTCGGATGCGATGGTGGTACCAACGCCACAAGCGGTGTGGTCCCCGAGTTGACTCGGGCGATCTACGAAGCATGCAAAGCGGGTCAATGGGACCGGGCGATGCAGTTGCAGTACCGTTTATTGCCGCTGTTTGACGCAATGATTGCGACCGTTGAGTTTCCTGAAGGATTTCGGCGTGGAGCGCAGATCCGAGGTTGGGATTTGGGGCAATCTCGTCAGCCGCTCACCCCGCAGCAAACCACCGCCGCCGATGTGGCGCAGCGAAGGATTCGGGAGATGCTTTCCGGTTTCGATTTCATGCAGTCCAAGAGTTCGCAGTCCAAGGTCGTGGCACCGGATGCAAGCGATGCAGTGATCGATCGGATCGTATCCGAGGTATTGACGCAATTGCGTTCCAAGTAGCCCTCAGTCCAAGTCATCGGCGCGGGTTTATCAGCGCAGTTTGACGAGCGCGTCGCACCCCATGGATCCCAGTGAAAAGTAATAGGAGCCATAAAGATTCGAGAGGATCAGGATCGCGACTGGGAAGCTCGAGTGCTGGCGGTGATTGCGTCGCGCAGTCGGGCGTTGGGATGGCTTTCGATGGCATCCATCATGGGGACGGTGCTCTATGTGAGCATGGTGTCGTCGTCGAGCGTGCGCGAAGAGGATTTGGGGACACCGTTTGTTCTCGATTTGAACCGAGCGACCGAAGCCGAACTCAATTTATTGCCGGGGGTCGGCCCAAAAATGGTGCGGTCGATTCTCGATCACCGCCGATCTCGGGGCGGATTTGATAGCGTTGAAAATCTCATGGAGATTCCCGGGATCAAGGAGGGTCGATTGAGGCAGTTGGCCCCGTACGTGCGTGTCGGGCAAAATTCCGCTTCAGGGATCATCAGCGATCCGGCTACGAAAAAGTGACTGGAACGGTCGTGTGGGGATCTGTTACGGATTGACTCCCTCGTCTAGGCCTTACAATCGTGGAGGCGGATTCCTGTGGACAGTAACTTTTTGGTAGAGACTACCGCGCATGCATTATCTGGAAGGTCCGATCGAGTTCGATTTGGATAGTCGTTTCAAACCTGCTGGGGATCAGCCGCAGGCGATCGATGCACTGGTTCGGGGCATACGGCGTGGGGACAAGCATCAAGTGCTGATGGGGGTGACCGGCTCCGGAAAGACCTTCACCATGGCCAATGTGATCGCTGCAGTTCAGCGTCCGACGTTGGTATTGAGTCACAATAAAACGCTTGCGGCCCAGTTGTACGCCGAGTTCCGGGATTTCTTTCCCCGCAATGCGGTCCACTATTTTGTGAGTTATTACGACTACTACCAGCCGGAAGCATACATCCCGCAGCGCGATATCTACATCGAGAAGGATGCATCGATCAACGAGGAGATCGATCGCTTGCGATTGGCTGCGACCAGTGCTCTGGTCAGTCGTCGCGACTGCATCATCGTCGCCAGTGTTTCCTGCATTTACGGTTTGGGGTCTCCGGAGGAGTACCGACGGATGGTGATCCCGATTCGTGTTGGAGAGGCATTTCAGCGCGAGGATTTGATCTTGAGGCTGATCGATATCCAGTACGAACGAAACGATATCGCATTCGAACGCAGTCGGTTCCGGATTCGGGGGGATACGATCGAGCTGTGGCCGTCGTACGAAGAGTTTGCGTATCGGATTGAAATGTGGGGTGACGAAATCGAGCAGATCTCGATCATAAATCCGGTGAGCGGCGAAGCGATATCCCGGCACAAGGAAGTTTACATCTATCCGGCGAAGCACTTTGTGACGTCCGAGGATCGGATCTTGAGCGCGGTGCGAGTGATCAAGCGAGAGCTCGAGCTGCAACTTGAAAAGTTCAAGTCCGAAGGGAAACTTCTCGAGGCGCAGCGGCTCAATGCTCGAACACGGTTTGACATCGAGATGCTCCAACAAGTCGGGTATTGCCCCGGGATCGAAAATTACTCGCGTCCTTTGTCCGGTAAACCACCGGGTGCCACTCCCGACACGCTCCATGATTTTTTTCCTAAAGACTTTTTGTTGATGATCGATGAGTCACACGTTACGGTGCCGCAAGTGCGAGCGATGTATTCTGGGGATCGAAGTCGCAAGACGACACTGGTGGATCATGGTTTCCGGCTTCCTTGTGCGCTCGACAACCGGCCGATGAAATTCGAAGAATGGGAAGAGAAGAGCGGCCAAGTCATCTTTGTGTCGGCGACACCGAGCGATTATGAGCTTGAAAAGACCGGCGGCGAAGTCGTCGAGCAAGTCATTCGGCCGACGGGGTTGCTGGACCCATCGGTCGAAGTGGTGCCGGCGCAAGGCCAGGTGATGCATTTGCTGGGTCAGATTCGCCAACGGGTCGCTATGGGAGACCGAACGCTGGTGACCGCGCTCACGAAACGTTTGGCGGAGGACTTGGCGAACTTCTTCACCGATCACGATGTGAAGTGCCGTTGGTTGCATAGTGAACTTGACGCGTTCGAGCGGGTGGAGTTACTGCGCGAGCTGCGGGATGGTCGCTGCGAAGTCCTCGTAGGAGTCAACTTGCTCCGCGAAGGTCTAGACTTGCCTGAGGTTTCCCTGGTCGCCATCCTGGATGCTGACAAAGAAGGCTTTCTGCGTAGTGAGACTTCGTTGATCCAAACGATCGGCCGAGCCGCTCGAAACGCGAACTCGAAAGTTATCTTGTACGCGGATAGAATCACGAATTCGATGCAGATTGCCATCGAGGAAACGCGGCGGCGTCGCAAGCGACAAGAAGAGTACAACGCGGAGCATGGGATTACCCCTGAGACAGTGAAGAAGGGGATTGTGGCCAGCATTCATGAAGCGGCTGAGGCTAGGAAGCGGGCACGCGACATGGTTCGCCGCGACCCGGTAGGACAAGTGATCACAGAAGCGTATCTGAAGACGCTCGAAGAGGAGATGCTCGCTGCGGCGGAGAACCTCGAGTTCGAGAGGGCTGCGGCTCTTCGGGATAAAATCATGCGTTCGAAGGAGCGGATTGGAGAGCCGCTCGAAGAAGACTCGGCGGACTCAGAGCGAGTCGTCGGTGCTCGCCAAAAGAAACGGGCTGGCAAATCCTCCAGTGGGCGTGTACCACGCAGGAAATAGCCGGTCTACGACTAGGATCGAATAGGCACGCCTAAGCATCTCATCGTTGGGTCAAACGGAGTTGGACTCGGTCTGGAGGCAGGCGGGCGATGCGAGTCGCGGTTTGACTAGTTCACGCTGAACGGAGGAGGAAACCCACGACGGATGCTTCGAGACGATTCTTCCTTAGCAGCATCATCTGGTTCCACCAACGTCGTCAAGTTGTCCATGAGAACTTTGAAACGACTCTCGATTTTAGGTTCGCCGAGCAAGTACTGTTTGACGGCGATGGGCAGATTGACCGCATAGGCGATCACGTCCGTAAGGATACCCAGTGGCAATTGACGGGTGAGCAGTTCCGAGAAGGTTTTTGAGTTTGCGGCATCCTTCGGGATCATGGTTCGGAAAACATCCAGCAGTTGGTCTCGGCAGGTTTCTTCCAAGCTGTAATCGTCGAACGGGATGTCTTCGATGATTTCAACCTTGGCTTGGCGGAAGGGCGTCTCCACCTCGAGTTCTTCCAGGATACGAGCGCGTTGGATGCCAGCTAGAAAGAGGTTATGTCGGCCATCGCCGGTGGGCGAGTGGGAGATAATTCGTCCGATGCAGACAACTCCCGAAAGCCGGGGTTGCTCGTTGTAGTTGGATTCCCAGCCTTGCTCGAGAAGGGCCATGGTGATCAAGTGATCGGATTCGAGGGCCTCGGAGAGCATGTCGCAGTATCGGGGCTCGAAGATGTGCAAGGCTTGGATCACGTGCGGGAACAAGACGAGATTCGGCAATGGAAATAGACGGACGGTTCCGTCGAATTCCTCCGGTAAGCCGATGTTTTCCCAGTGTCCCATTGTTGCCTTCGTTCCCGATTGCTTGCTCGAAACTGCTGTTTTGAACAACGAACTGCCAGCAGGCAGATAACTGCAGACAGATAACTGCCAGCCTGCGTAAGCCGAACCGCATCCTCTGAAAGCCAGAATTTGCCGCGACGGTCATCCCACAAGCGACCCGTACCCTCTGCCCACGCAGAGAATTCCGCCGCATGTCAGTATAGCATTCAGGCTAGTCCGGCCCCGCTCTTCGGGGGGAGGGGGGCTTGTTGCCGAATAACGCCCCCTTAGATACGCAGTGAGATGCGTTGTTGCGGCGGTTTGGGGGGTGTTTGCTGGGTGTTTGCGGGCTGGACTTTGTTTTCAAAATGATCGCAGGGATGAAATCGCAATGATGACAACGCGGAAAGAAAAACCTTTGTGGATCGGGAAAGGCTAGACAAATGGGTACAAAAGGGGGGCTGATCCACTATAATAAGGTTCCCTACCGGCACGCAGTATTTCCGATTCTGCCGCCTGCAATCCCTCCTAAATGGTGACAACATCGATACGGTTTTTGGTTTGGATTCTCGGGTGACGCCCCGAGATTTGCACACCGATCGTTCCTGTACCGAGATTGACGCCGAACTCGCATAGCATGCAGCCTCCCCGCATCGCATGCTGTGCTGTCGACAAAACGTATTTCAAACAACCAACCGCGAACAAACTTGACGTATTGGCGGTCGACCGCTTAGCCAGCGAACCGAATCCTCCAGCGTACCGAAAACACGAACGTACTAAAACGAAGGAGTATTGATGATGAAATGTTTAGGCAATCCATTAGGACGAAGAGGTTTTCTTACCGTAGGAGCTGTTGGGGGCTTGGGATTGACGTTGGGGGACATGTTCCGCCTTCAATCCAACCGAGCGTTTGGGGATCAAAAGCACTACGACTTTATCGAGGCCAAGGCTGAAAGCGTGATCCATGTCTTTTTGCCGGGCGGGATTGCTCATCAAGAAACATTTGACCCCAAGCCGTACAGCCCGCTTGAGTATCGTGGCGAGATGAACACGATCAAAACCAAGACGGGGGATGTGTTCAGTGAGACGGTTCCCCGATTGGCCAGTCTCTCTGACAAGTTGACGGTGATTCGTTCGATGACACACGGTGAGGCAGCGCACGAGCGGGGCACTCACAACATGTTCACCGGGTACAAGCCATCACCGGCGTTGATCTATCCGAGTTTTGGCTCAGTCGTCAGCCATGAATATGGGCCTCGCAACAATCTTCCGCCGTACGTTGCGATTCCAAGCAACCCCAATGAGTTCTCTGGGTCGGGGTATCTGAGTTCGAGCTACGGACCATTTAGTCTCGGTGCCGATCCTGCGAACAATGGTTTCCGCGTCCAGGACTTGAATTTGCAAGGGGACGTCGACATGGCTCGCTTTGGCCGCCGTCGATCTGCCTTGGAAGCGGTCAATGCATACTTTGAATCCAAGCAGCGATCGGACAATATCGCAGCCATGGACACCTTCTACGAGCGAGCTTATTCGCTCATCAGCAGCGATTCGGCTCGCGAGGCATTCAACATCGAAGCTGAAGATAAGGGGTTGCGAGACAAGTACGGACGCAATGCGGCTGGCCAACGCTTGCTGATGGCGCGTCGTTTGGTCGAAGCTGGAGCGCGGATGGTGACCGTTACCTACGGTGGTTGGGACATGCACAACCAAATCGCCGGGGGGATGCGTCGCGACGTGCCGCCGCTCGATCAAGCCCTTGCGACGCTGATCGAGGATTTGGAGTCTCGAGGATTGCTCAGCAAAACGTTGGTGATGGTCAGCAGCGAGTTCGGCCGGACGCCAAAGATCAACAACGATGCGGGACGAGATCACTGGCCCAAGGTCTTCTCGGTCATGCTCGCCGGTGGTGGCGTCAAGGGTGGTTTGATCCACGGTGCTTCGGATGCCACCGCGACGGAGCCTGAGTTTGACCCTGTTTCGCCTGAGGATTTGGCGACCACCATGTACCACTTGCTCGGCATCGTCGCCGACAAAGAATTGATGGCTCCCGGCGATCGTCCGATCGAAATCTGCGATGGCGGCCGTTTGATCAACGAAATCCTAGCGTAGTCACGCTACGCTGCACGATCGTTCCGTTCCTAAGAGGTCGAGTCAATGATGATGGTGATGATGTCGGCGTTGTGTCGTACGGTTTTAGGAGCTCAAGGCCGTTTGGTTTTGGGGTGTGCCGTTGGCTTGTTCACCTTTGGATGCTTCCCAGGGGCAAATTGCTCGGCCTCGCAGCCGGCGGCGAACTCGCTCTCTGTGGTTGGCGTTCAAAGAGGTCAGTCTGTCGAAGTCCAAATCGCCGGTTCGCAGTTGGGTGATGCCAAGGAGTTGCTTTTCTACACCCCTGGCTTGTCCGCTAGTAACATCACCAAGGTCGACGATAACAACATCAAGGTGACGATCACCGCTGCACCGGACGCAAAGACGCAATTGCACGCTTTCCGAGTGGTGACCGCGACCGGGACGAGCAACATGCGTCTGTTCAGCGTATCGGCCCTACCGACCGTCGCTGAGGTGGAACCCAACAGCGAGTTTTCCAAGGCTCAGCCGATCGCTTACAACTGCACCGTGGATGGCGTTGTTCTCAATGAAGATGTCGATTATTTTTCTGTCGACTTGGAAGCGGGGCAGAAGTTGAATGTCGAGCTCGAAGGGCTAAGACATTCTTACTTGAACGATTTCTTTGATCCGTATGTCGCGATCTATGATGCAAACCGTTTTGAAATCACAGCGAACGACGACTCGGTCTTCCTGCAGCAGGACTGTCTGTGTTCGATGGTGGCACCTGCGAAAGGGAAGTACATCATCGAAGTTCGCGAAAGCAGCTTTGGTGGGAACGACCGTTCCAAGTACCGATTGCATGTCGGTGGTTTCCCACGGCCCGTTGCGATCTTGCCAGCAGGTGGCCCACCTGGCCAGCCATTAACAGCAACGTGCATCGATTTGCTCGGAAACACGTGGACCGAAACCTTCGACATCCCAGCCGATGCGCGGACTAAGGTTGCCGGTGTTTGGTCGCAACAGGACTCGCTCGTGGCCCCCTCCCCCAACATGCTGCGGGTCAACAATCTTCCAAACGTCCTCGAGACCGAACCCAACTCCGATTACAACGCAATCCCCACAGCGCATCCGGTGCCTGTCGCCTTCAATGGCGTCTTAGAAACCGAATCGGATCGCGATTACTGGGTATTCGAAGCGAAGAAAGATCAGCAACTCGATATCAATGTTCATTCGCGTGTCCCGTTGCGTTCGCAAGTGGACCCGGTTTTGCAAATCTTCAAAGTGGGTGGGGGTGGATTGGCCGCCAACGACGATCAAGGTGGACCGGACAGTTATCTTAGCTTCAAAGTCCCCGAAGATGGCAAGTACGCGGTTTGCGTGTCCGACCATTTGGGACGCGGTGGTAAGCATTTCGTGTATCGCGTCGAAGTCACCCCGGCTGCTGCCGAAGTTGGAACCACGGTGAACGAATTGGAACGGTATGTGTCGCAAGTCGTGAACATCCCCAAGGGAGCACGTATGGCGGTCGAAACCAACTTCGTTCGCAAGAACGTTGGAGGCGAAGGCCGGATCGCCGTGCCGGATCTTCCTGCCGGTGCGAGCCACGCCGATAGTGTCGTGGCTGCGGATCTGGGCACGATTCAGATGCTGTTCCGTGCGGCACCGGATGCTGCCAACGCAGGGAAGCTCGTCGACCTCACCGCAACGCTCGTCGCTTCACCAGAGTTGACCCTTACCGGTTTCCTGAATCAGCGGACTCAATTGGTACGAGGCCAAAACAATGTCGACGTTTGGGGGCGATGGGATGACCGACTCGCAGTGAATGTCATCGATGCGGCTCCCTTCGATATTGAGATTGTGCAACCACAAGTTCCCATCGTGCGGAACGGGTCGTTGGCCTTGACGGTCAATGCAAAGCGGAATGCGGGCTTTGACAAGCCGATCAACGTGCGGTTGCTCACCGCCCCGCCAGGAATCGGAGCTTCGCCCGTCACAATCCCAGGCGATCAATCAACCATCCAAATGAACCTGACTGCCAACAACGGTGCCGGCATCCGCAAATGGCCGATCCTGGTTTTGGCCACGACAGATATCGGTTATGGTCCGATCACAATCGCTTCTGAGTTTATCGAACTGGATGTTACCGACGCTTTGTTTCAGTTCAAATTCGCTAAGACCATGGCAGAGCAAGGTAAGCCTGTAGATGTTATTGTTGGGGTGGAGTTAAAACGCCCTGTGGAAGGGACCATCGAGGTCGAGATCCTTGGGGTGCCACCGGGAACGACTGCGACCACGCCGAAGCTTCCTTTGGCCGCTGACGCAAAGCAATTGTCATTTCCATTGCAGATTCCTCCTGAAGTTCGAGCCGGAAACTACAAGACCGTGGTTTGCCGTGGCACGGTTACCAGCGACAAAGGGGTGATTACCCAGACCAACGGTAACGCCGAAGTCCAAATCGATGTGCCGGTCGCGCCTCCCCCACCCGCTCCAGCAGCTGCTGCAGCACCAACCCCTCCCCCTGCCCCTGCACCACCCACGGATAAACCCTTGAGTCGCCTCGAGCAATTGCGGCAGCAAAAGGGCAAACCGTAGTTTAGAGCAGTCGCTCGAAAACGATCCTTCTTGTCGATTCCAACGGATGGTTCGTTCAGGATTTGGCTCGAGCTCACCAACTTTCGATTGAATCCCTCGAGATCTCAATAACCATGGATTGTATGAAACGTCTAACAAAACTTGTTCAGGTCTGTTTTGGTGTTGGAGCCATCGCTCCATGGGGATTCCCATTGTTGGCCCAAGAGGCCTCGCCACCGCCACCGCCTCCTGCGGCCGAAGCTCCTGCAACGCCTGCCCCTGCAACGCCTGCTCCTGCGGCTGAAGCTCCCGCGGCTCCGGCGACTCCAGCTCCGGCGACTCCGGCTCCGGTTGCTCCAGTGCCGGTTGCTCCAGTGCCTGTCGAATGGAAATCGCTGACGGTCTATCCGCCGGCGATCCGAATCAGCGCCCAGAACGATTCCCAGCACTTCATCGCGATGGCCACACGGGCCGACGGGATCACGGTGGATGTTTCCGACCAAGTCCAATGGAAGCTTGAAAACCCCGCCATCGGACGGCTGGAGAATCTGATTGTCTTTCCCGCTGCGGACGGGGCGACTCAGTTGGTCGGTAATTGGAACGGGATGGAGGCGAAGGCGAGCCTCGATGTGACCCAGTCGCAGACCCCTCGCAGTGTCGGATTTGAGAGGGATGTGATGCCGGTGTTGACCAAGTCCGGGTGCAACACGGGATCGTGCCACGGGGCTGCTCGCGGCAAAGATGGTTTCCGACTGAGCTTGTTCGGATTCGATCCGTTAGGTGACTACCAGCGGATCACTCGAGAGATCGGTATTCGTCGCATCAATCTGGCGGTCCCTGAACAGAGTCTGATGCTGCTCAAAGCAACCGGTGCCGTGCAGCATACGGGCGGAAAAAAAATCGAGCCAGGGAGCAAGCACTACAACACGCTTCTCGCATGGTTGCAAGACGGCGCGCCTGCGGATGCGGCTCGGCCCCCTGCGGTAACCAAAGTCGATCTGTATCCCAACCAAGCGGTGATGGAGGGTGAAGGTGCACAGCAACGGTTGGTGGCGGTTGCGACCTACGCCGACGGTACCCAGCGGGATGTCTGGGATTTAGCTGGATTCACCACCAACAACGAGCGCACTGCTGCGGTCGCGTTTGACGGGCGAGTTACCAGCGGTGTTCGAGGCGAAGCGTTCGTGATGGCCCGGTTCGATACCCACACGGTGGGTACGCAAGTCCTCGGACTTCCTAGCGGTCTTCAATTCCAATTCAAACCCAGCGGTGGCAATTACATCGATGACTTGGTGGACGCAAAACTTCTCAAGCTGCGTTTGCCGGCGAGTGGTTTGTGCACCGACGAAGAGTTCCTCCGCCGCGCAACGGTCGATATCACGGGATTGCTTCCCACCGAACAAGAGACCACTGCATTCTTGGCCAGCACCGATCCCAACAAGCGATCCGCGCTGATCGAGACCCTTTTGTCTCGGAAAGAGTTCAGTGAAATCTGGGCCATGAAGTGGGCGGATTTGCTGATGATCAAAAGCAAGAACGAGGTCAGCTATAAGGCAGCGTATCTCTACTACAACTGGTTGATCAATCAGATCGCTTCCAACACACCGATCGACAAGATCGTTCGGGAGATGTTGAGCGCTACGGGAGGTACCTTCCAAAATCCTGCCACGAACTTCTATCAAGTGGAACAGGACCGACTGAAGATGTCGGAGAACGTGGCTCAAGTCTTCATGGGGATTCGAACCCAATGCGCTCAATGCCATAATCATCCGTTCGATCGCTGGACCATGGATGATTACTATGGATTCGCTGCGTTCTTTGCCCAAGTCGGCCGCAAGCAAAGCGAAGATTATCGTCAGATTTTGGTGTTCAATGGCGGTGGAGGGGAAGTGAACCACCCTGTCGGAGGCCGAGTTGTAAAGCCGAAGTTCCTCGGTGGTACGGAGCCTGAGTCGGCCGGCAAAGATCGCCGTGCACTGCTCGCCGAGTGGATCACCAGCAACGATAACCCATTCTTTGCTAAGAGTGTTGCGAACCGTATTTGGGCACACTTTACCGGAGTCGGCGTGGTCGATCCCGTGGATGATTTTCGCGCCAGCAACCCAGCTAGCAATCCTGAGCTGCTCAATACGCTCGGAGCGAAACTGATCGAGTACAAGTACGATACCAAGCAATTGGTTCGCGATATTTGCAATTCGCAAACGTACCAAAGGTCCACGTCCCCTTTGCCGGACAACGAACAAGACCTTCGGAACTACTCCCATGCGACGGTACGCCGAATCCCGGCGGAGAATTTACTCGACTGTATTTCGCAGGTTACCGAGACCAAGGAAAAATTCCGGGGCTTGCCTCTCGGAGCACGTGCCGTCCAGATCGCCGATGGTGCGACGAGCAACTACTTCCTAACGACCTTTGGACGAAGTGCCCGCACCACGGTGTGCGCTGAAGAAGCAACCACAGATCCTTCGCTTTCCCAAGCTCTCCATTTGATCAACGGTGGCACGATCAGCGGGAAGATCAACCAAGGAGGCATGTTGGCCGCTTGGAAGCAGGAAGGCCTGACCCCCGAAGCGATCATCGATCGTATCTACGTGAGGTGCTTGTCACGCAAAGTAACCGAGCCGGAACGGGCTCGTCTGATGCAACTGATCAGTGAATCCGCGAATCCCGATCAAGGGATGCACGATGTGTTCTGGGCCATCCTGAACAGTCGCGAGTTTATCTTTAACCACTAATCCAACCCGCTGTTCAACCTACCCCTTGTTGCGGTGATCTAACCATTGTTGCGGTGATATCGATGCGACTCAATCGAACCAACTCCATGCGAACGACTGCTTGGTCCATCGTTGCTCTGATGCTGTGTAGCCAATCCGTTTTGGCTGAGGAACCGGCAAAGATTACCTTTGAGGAGCATATCAAGCCGATTTTTCGCGAGCATTGCTCTTCATGCCACAACAACAATGCAAAGAAGAGCGGTTTGTCGCTCGATAATTACCAAGCCACCATGACCGGTGGAAGCGGTGGAGAGGTGCTTGTTGCCGGTGATATCGAATCGTCGCGGCTCTATGCGCTGACCGCCCACAAAGAACAGCCGGTCATGCCACCGATGCAGGATCGGATTCCGCAAGCGAAGTTGGATCTCCTCAAGACGTGGATTGAACAGGGAATGCCAGAGAATAGCGGCTCGGCAATCCGTAAACCGATGGCTAACGCCGCAGCGATTTCGGTTGCCGCGACTGGGCGACCAGAAGGACCGCCGCCGATGCCCGTTTCGGTGCTCAAGCAAACGCCGATTTACACGCCGAAGTCTTCAGCGATCGCTGCATTGGCAGCGAGCCCATGGTCGCCACTCATCGCTGTCGGTGGGCAAATGCAAGTATCCCTCTACCATTCCGTCACTGGGCAACTTCTCGGAATCATTCCATTCCCAGAAGGGGAACCGCAGTCGATCACCTTCTCACGCGATGGGCGATTGATCCTCATCGGTGGTGGCCGGCATAGCGCAGGTGGCTATGCCGTGCTTCATGATATCGCGACCGGAAATCGAATCGCCAAGGTTGGGGATGAACTCGACACCGTTTTGGCAGCGGATATCAGTGACGACAACCGATTGGTGGCTCTCGCTGGACCTCAAAAAATGGTCCGAGTTTACGACACGCTGACGGGTGAATTGAAGTGGGAGCAAAAAAAGCACACCGATTGGATTTATGCGGTACGGTTTAGCCCAGATGGACTCTTGCTCGCAACCGCCGATCGCGCGGCTGGATTGGTGATCTGGGAATCGGGAACGGGCCGGATGTATGCGGATTTGGCCGGCCACAAAAATGAGATTCGCTCGATCGCTTGGCGTCCAGACTCGGGAGCCGTGGTGAGCGCGTCGCTCGATGGAACCATCAAGCTATGGGATATGAATGAGAGCAAGTTGATCAAGTCGTGGGATGCGCACGGTGGTGGTGCGGCCGCAATTGCAATCGCGAACGATGGCGTCATGGTGTCGACGGGTCGCGACAACAAAGTCAAGGTTTGGGACGCGGCAGGAAACGCAGCCGGTGAGATGCCGGCCCTGGTCGAAGCGGGCCACGAAGTGGCGATCACGGTTGACTCAACGCATGTGGTTGCCGGCGATTGGGCAGGAAATGTCCGTGTTTGGACGCGAGCGAATCCAGCGGATGAAAAGAAACTCGCAGCAAACCCACCGACTCTTGAGATGGCGATTGCAGTCAACCGGGATAGGCACATTCAGCTGGCGGCGGCCGCCCAAGTTGCCGTGGCTGAGTTGACAGCTCAGGCAGCGCAGACGGCGGCTGTTCAGAAGCAATCGATGGAACAGCAGACCCTCATCGCAACCTATGTCGCTCAAATCACCGAGACAACCAACGCAGCCGCACAATTGAAGACGGCCGTGGATACCTATGCAACGCAACTGGCTGCAAAACAAGCCGAGGTGGCAAAGTCGAACGAGGCAACCCAGGCCAAAACAGCGCAATTGAACCAAGTCGCCGCTGAGAAGAAGCAAGCGGACGACGCATTGGCTGCGCTGCAAAAGCAAAAAGAAGGCACGCCGCCAGATCCCGCTGCTCTCGATGCCCAAATCGCCGAAGCTACAAAAGTCGTGGAAGCCAAGGGTGCGGTTGTCGCTCAAGTGACCAACGAGTTGGCTGCAGCGCAGACCCTCAAAGCCCAGCAGGAAAAAGAGGCTGCGGATATTGTCGCTGCTAATGACGTGAAGTCAAAAGAGTACGCAGCAGCGACGGCGAAGGTCAACGAGTTGAATGCGACCAAAGCTGCCGCGGATCAGAAATTGGAAGCTCTGGCTGCGGAACTAAAAGTTGCCAATGAAAAGTCAGCGGCCGCACAAGCGAAGGCAGACGGAGCCAATGGCGCTGCTGCAGCCGCCCAAGCGGAACTCGCCTCGAATGAGCAAGAGCTGAACCGATTCAACGCCATGGCCGGGGAGCTTGCCGCAAAGAAAGCTGCGTTCGAGCAATCGATCGCAGCAGCGAATGCCGAAGCGGCCCCTCACCAAGCCAATGTGATGGCCGTGAAGTCAAAGATGGACCAAGCCGCTGCAACCATTGGCCAGTTGGAAAAGCAGTTGGCCGAGCTTCAAGCCATGATGGTGGCCGCTCAAGAGAGCAAAGCCAACATCGTCAAAGAGATGGCGCCGCATCAACAGGCTTTGGATGCAGTGATGCAGAAACTGCAGCAGGCCCAAGCCGACCTGACTTCGATATCTTCACAACAGCAGTTGTTCGAGCAGTCCTACAAAAAGTAACGCATCGCACTTGGCTAGCGATCGATTGCCGGGGCTGCGCTACTTACTGAATAACGACTTTTCGTATCCCAGCGTCTTGAGGATCGGGAGACGAAGCTATACCGGAGAGGGTAGCGATGCGAGGGTCATCGCGGCCGACTCGGATGGTGAAACTTCCCATTGAATAGACGCGTGGATGGTAGGAGTCGCCTCGAACCCGAACGGTGTAGAGGATTTCTCCACTCGCCTCGTCAATCACCTGTACGACCGGATCCTTCACGTTTTCAAACTGCAGTTTGGGTAGCCAGGCTATTGGTTTTCGACCATCGTTCTCGTCGATAGCGATCTCGATCGGCCAACCCGGAAACTGTTTGTTGGCGGATGCATCTAGCGAGGCAAATCGTGGCCAGCATTCGAGGGTCACGGTACCACTCGGTTTATGGAATCGAGCGATTGCATAGCCGTCAGCGCGCTGGCGTTCGTCACCGATCGCTTGAGGGTTCGCATACGCCAGCATACGAATGGGGTTACCGAGGCCGTCCCGGTAATCGCCCGTCCAGGGAAGTGGACTGTCAGGCACGGCATTTGGTCCCGGTTGTTCGTCAAGCGGATGCCACCATCGACCATAAATCGTGTTGACAAGCGCCGGGGAGGTGAAACCGTACGGGCCATCTCCGGGTTCGTCGATTCCATGTTTGACAACGACCGCAAGGTGCTGGTCCCCGCACAAGTGGATCGCTCGCACACGCCGCAATTCTCGCAATGCACGTTTTCGCTGCGATTGAGGCCAACCATTGCAATCGAGATCGGCGAGCAACCGGTCGTCCCGTTTTCCGTGCATATGGACCGCGCCGCAGAATGCGGTTTGGGAGAGTACGCATTTGATCTGCGAGTCTTTCCAATCTTCGGTCCAGGACTGCAGGAAACGGTGTTGGCGTTCGCCTAATAAGTTCAAGCCCGGAAGGTCGATGCTGTTGGGGTCGTAGTGGGGGTCGTTGATATGGTCGGGGCGAGGACCCATCTGCGGGATATTACCGATAGGGGCCGATTTGAATTTGCGGTCTTCGAGGATGGCGAAATCGACGCCGCCCCATCGCATTCTCGTAAAATAAACACTGATACCGCTTTCAAGAGGTGTTGGTTCGGCCGGCGGCGGAAGGTGGCTTGTTTGTTGACGCTCCACCATCTGAACATAGGGTACCGGATAAAAGTAGCCACCATCGGAACCGTCATTTCGGTGGGAGCGTTTGCCCGATTCCCCCCAGAGATTCGGATGCCCGACATCGTGATCGTCCGGGATGGTGATGGTCGGGCGGTCTCGCATGACATCCCGGAATTGCAATCCGAACTCAATCCAACCCGCTGTGTGTTCGGTGTGCCGATACGTTTGATCGCCGGCGAAGAAGAGGACGTCGGGGTTGTGCTTGAGAAGATTGTTGATGATCTCTGGGCGTGTACCGGTAGTGCGGCTCGAATTGCAGGACATGCTCGCGACGACAATCGTATCCTCATCGATCGGGTTGCGACGTATGGTTCCTTCGAAGGAAGCCGATTCACCATGCCGGGCGCGGTACCGATGGGATTGGCTGTCATCCCAGTCGGGGATTCGAAAGTGAGCATCCCAGCCTGGATAGCTCACGACTCCCTTTGCGATCTCGATCCATTGGTCTCCTCGCTCGACTTCCAGTCGGACGTCGCGGGGTTCGTCCGGCATGAGCGGGTAGAGTTGCACCGAAAGCGAGAGAAGTTTGGCATCCAGCGTGTAGAGCGCGAACGCGACGGTCTGGTCCCGAGGGACTTTCATCGTCGGAGGAGGATTTTGCCCC
>CAIYZV010000361.1 GCA_903930765.1 uncultured Pirellula sp. | reverse complement strand
CTGTACGCGGGGATGCTCAACGCGATGGATGAGGCGGTTGGAAAAATCGTTGCTGCCATCGATGCTTCGGGCCAACGCGACAATACATTGTTCCTCTTTAACAGCGACAACGGTGGACCCAATCCCGGCAAAGTCACCAGCAATGGAAAGCTGCGAGCTGGGAAAGGGACTCACTACGAAGGCGGAGTTCGCGTCGCCGCCTTTGCCACATGGAAAGGCCACATCCCCGAAGGATCCACCGTCAGCGAACCTATTCATGTCGCCGACTGGTATCCAACCCTGTTGCGTTTGACCGGTGCGAACGTCGATCAGCGACTTCCCCTCGATGGCCGCGACGTGTGGGACTCGATAACGGATGGCAAACCGATTCCGGACCGCGAACTGCTGATCAACGCCACACCTTCTGCCGGCGCGCTGCGTCAAGGAAATTGGAAGTTGGTAGTTACTGGCCCGGCTACCCGGGAAGAACAGGAAGATGAGGAAGCCCCCGTCGGCAAAGGCAAAACGCAAATCCAACTTTTTGATCTCGCCGCTGATCCCTACGAAGAAAAAAATCTCGCTGAACAGAACAGCGATGTCGCCAACAAGATGCTCGCGCGATGGCGCGAGTACCAAAAGGAGGCTGTTCCGATCAAGATTCGTCCGAAACCCAAAGCGTTTGTCACCCCGAAAATCTGGGGGGATCATCTAACGCCAACATCTTCCGATCCTGCAGCATTACAAACTGCCGCACCCTTCTTCGCGGCCTTGGACGATTCCGGAAAGTACTGGAGGAGCAACGAGCATGTCGGCAAAAAAACCATGGTCGTCTACTTCTACCCCGCTGATATGACCGGGGGATGCACCAAACAAGCTTGCAGTTACCGCGACGCCGCTGCCGAATTGAGCAAACTCAACGTCGATGTCATCGGTATCAGCGGAGACTCGGTGGAAAACCACCAGGCGTTCAAGAAACTCCACGGATTGAACTTTACACTGCTCGCCGACACCGACGGCAAGATCGCCGAATCGTTCGGTGTGCCTGTGACTCGCGAATCGAAAAAAGTTGTGGCCAAAGTGGAGGATAAGGAACTGACCCTACTCCGCGATGTCACCGCCAAACGCTGGACCTTCGTGATCGATCCTGCGGGAACGATTATCTATCGCAACACCGAAGTCACCGCGGTCGAGGATGCAAAGAATGTGCTGGAGGTTGTCGCGACCAAAAGCAAATAGAACGCAAGCAAAGCGGCACGCAAAATCGAACAGATTGTCGAATGTTGGCGTGATTACCAGCTACGAAATTTGCATTCAGCCAGTTACCTAATTTGCTTACTGATTGACGAATCCGTCGGTCATTCTCGTTCTTACAACCCTTGCGTGACCTGGGGCTTGGTTCCACAATACCGGCTAAGGAAACCATCCTTGCCGCGATTTTGGCTCGGCCCATCGGTCCGACCGCGTGCGACCACCACGAAAATACAGGCGTTTTGTCGCCCTCTGTGCCCCATGACCACCGAATCGATCGATATTCCCAACCGGTTTGATTTTTCGGAAACTTCCCAAACCATCTACCAGCAATGGCTCGATGCAGGCTGTTTCAATGCGGACATCGACCCCTCCAAAAAACCGTTCACGATCGTCATTCCGCCCCCCAACGTCACCGGAGCGCTCCACCTGGGGCACGCCCTCAATAATACGTTGCAGGATATTCAGATCCGCAAGCACCGGATGATGGGGGAGGTCGCGTTATGGATGCCTGGAACCGACCATGCCGGTATCGCCACCCAAGCGGTCGTGGAACGCCGTTTGAAAGAACTCGAGAACAAAACCCGCCACGATCTAGGCCGCGAGAAACTGGTCGAGCGTATTTGGGAATGGAAAGACCAGTACGAAACCCGGATCTTGGGACAATTGAAACGGATGGGCTGTTCGTGCGATTGGCGACGAACCCGTTTCACGTTGGACCCGATGTGCGCTCGCGCTGTCCGCAGCACTTTTTACGATCTATTTTCCAAGGGACGAATCTACCGCGGCAAACGATTGGTCAATTGGGATACCTATTTGCAAACTGCGGTCAGCGACGACGAAGTATTCACCGAAACGGTCTCCGGAAACTTTTGGCATTTCCGGTACCCCGTGCTGAACCCTGCGGCCGGTGAACCACAGCACGTTGTCGTCGCGACGACGCGGCCAGAGACGATGCTCGGCGACACGGCTGTCGCGGTCCACCCGGAACCTCGCGCGGCACTCGAGAAAGTCCGCGCTGCACTCCAAGAAAAGATTGCCGAAGCCGCCGCAAAGGACAAACCTGCACTCGAGTCGCAGTTGGAGGAACTGGAGAAACGGCAGCAGGAAATACTCCCGGCTCTCGAACGGTTGGCGGCGATGGCACGGGCTGGCCGCAAGCTTCGGCTCCCACTCGCAGAACGAGAAATTCCTCTCGTGGTCGATACATGGGCGAAACCCGAGTTGGGCTCGGGATGCGTCAAGATCACGCCGGCCCACGACCCGAATGACTATGAGGTCGCCAAGCGTTGTGATCTCCCGATGCTCAATATTATGAACACCGATGGAACCATCAATGAGCATGGTGGACGGTATGCTGGTTTGACCATGTCCAAGGCGCGTGAGCGCGTCGTTGCCGATATGGATTCCCTTGGCTTCCTCGAACGTGTCGAAGATCGAGAGATCGATCTGAAGCACTCCGATCGGAGCAAAACGCCGATTGAGCCGTTCCTCGCAGACCAGTGGTTCGTTGCCATGGCAGAGTTGGCGCAGTCAGCGATCGATGCGGTGAAGGATCACAAAGTAAAGATTTATCCGGAACGTTATACGTCCGGTTACGTCGATTGGTTGAGTGAAAAGCGGGATTGGCCCGTTGGCCGGCAACTCTGGTGGGGGCACCAAATCCCGATCTGGAGCAAGACCTTTGAAACCACAGCCGAAGCGAACTCGTTGAAGTTCCAAATCGAAGCCATGCCAGCCCGCGCTGCCGGACTTCTCTCGGTCACCATCGAGGAACCATCGACCTTGCACGTCTGTGTCAAGGATGACGATTCGAACCTGGAAGGGAGCTTGGAATCCCTCGGGTTGGTCCGACAAGCGGATGTGCTCGATACATGGTTCTCGTCCGCTTTATGGCCGCATTCGACCCTTGGGTGGCCAGAACAAACCGAAGACCTCAAGTACTTTTATCCCACCAGTACGCTGATCACCTCGCGCGACATCATCACGTTATGGGTTGCGCGCATGGTTTTGATGGGACTCAACAATGTCGGCGACGTCCCTTTCCGAGAAGTCTATATCCACCCCAAGATCTTGGACGCCTACGGCGAAACGATGTCCAAGAGCAAAGGGAACGGCGTCGATCCGATCGATGTCATCGACAAGTTCGGGGCTGATGCCCTGCGGTTCGGGTTGGCCTGGCTCACGACCGAGACGCAGGACGTCCGGATGCCTGTCCAGTACGAATGCCCACACTGCCAATCGTTGGTCAATCAAACGAAAGAGAACCGAGTCCGTCCCAAGGTCACTTGCGACAAGTGCAAAAAGCCGTTCTCGACCCAATGGGCTGAAAGCGCTGAAGACAAAGCGCTGCCTCGGGCTCCCGTGGTTAGCGAACGCTTCGAAGTCTCACGAAATTTTGTCAATAAGCTGTGGAATGCAAGTCGCTTTGTGATGATGAACTTGCAAGGGTATTCCGACGTTCCCGTTGATTGGGATGCACTGCCTCTCGAAGACCAATGGATTTTGTCCCGGATCGCGTCGGTGACACAAGCCATGGATCGTGAACTCGATCGCTACGCCTACGCGGAAGCGGCGCGAGCCATCTACGATTTTGCTTGGGACGATTTCTGTTCGTACTACGTAGAAATGGCGAAGCCACGATTGCAGGATCCAGCTGCAAGGCCGCTCGTTCAACGCGTACTTGCGCATTGCCTCGATCAAATGCTCCGACTGTTGCACCCGATGATGCCGTTCGTCACCGAAGCCATCTGGCAGCAATTAGGACGGTTTGTCAAAAACCGAGACTTGTTTGCCTCATCCCCAGCGAGTCCATGGATCATCCATGCGCCGTGGCCTCACGTGAACCAGCAATTCATTCGGCCTCACGTCGAGTCGCAGTTCGCTCATTTCGCTGCGTTGATCGGTGCCATTCGAGAGATCCGTTCTCGGCAGAATATCGCTCCGAAACAACGCGTTCAATTTAGCGTCCGTTGCCAGAGCGGCATCGAGCAGCTTCTCCGCCCTATGGCACCATTTTTGGAGAGTATGGCGGGTGCTCAAGGTACCGAGTGGGGGCCGTCGGTTTCACCACCCGAGGTCAACGCGCACATCGCGATCGATCAGATGGATGTCTATGTCGACCTGAGCCAATTCCTCGACATCGGGGCCGAGATTGCGCGCAACGAAAAGTTGCTCGCGAATTTGGTCAAGCAGATCCAAGGCAAGGAAGGGCGACTCTCCAACGAGGCATTCGTCGGCAAGGCGCCTCCCGATATCATCGAGAAGGAACGGGCCGCCCTGAGCGAACTGATTTCGCAACGGGCAAACACCGAGCAAGCCCTCGAACGCTTGCGTCAAATGCCACGTGCCTAATACCCTAGCACGCGCGAGCGGCCCCATCGTAGCGGTGACGCGCTAGCGGCCCGGTGAAGCGTCCGCATCACCACGTGCGCACGCGTCAATCCATCAACGAACCTCTAGCCGGCCTTCTTCACGGCCGGTTCTGCTTGGTTCAATTTGTTGTACAACGTCTTTAAGCTAATGCCGAGTTCTTCGGCGGCTGCGGGTTTATTCCCGCGGTGACGCTGCACCGCTTCTTGGACCGCCAACACTTCCAATTCGCGCAAACTCATCGGGCTCGAGGCCGTTGGTGCCGCGGGCACCGTCGGCTTGATATCCCGTCGCAGTTTTCGCTCCACCACATGGCGAGGGAGATGCTCGGGCAGGATCGGCGGATGTTCGCACAGGATCGTCGCGTGCTCGATCACGTTAGCCAATTCTCGGACATTGCCTGGCCAAGGATGTTGAAGGAGCAACGAGATAGCGTCTTCGCTGAAGAGCGCGTCGATCGAAACATGTTCCGGTCGATGCCTTAGGTACAAATGCCGCGCCAGAGGCAATACATCCTCGACCCGATCTCGCAATGGTGGCACGTGGATTTCAAAGGTGTTGATGCGGAATAACAAGTCCTCGCGGAAGGTGCCGTTGACAACCATCGATTCCAAGTCCCTATGCGTGGCACAGACAACCCTGGCATCGACATGGATGATTTCGTTATCTCCGACACGACGCAGATCCCCGCTTTCGAGGACACGCAGCAATTTGGCTTGCATCGACATCGGCAATTCACCGATCTCATCGAGGAAGATGGTTCCGCCATTGGCCGCCTCAAACAATCCTTGACGCAGCATGTCGGCGCCGGTGAACGCTCCCTTTTTATGACCGAAGAGTTCGCTTTCGATCAAATGCTCGGGGAGGGCGCCGCAATTGATCGCGATGAAGGGCTTGCCGTGACGCAAACTCTTTTCATGCACCGATCGGGCGACCAGTTCCTTGCCGCAGCCGGTTTCGCCGCGGATGAGAACCGTGCTGTTGGTCGGAGCGACCTTGGCCACCAGTTTGCTGACAACCTGCATGGAGTGCGATGTTCCCACCAACTGGGTCAACTTCGAAGTCGTGGCACGTTCCATCCGTTCGAGGTTCGCGGTCTTCTGTTTCATCCGTCGACGCTGAGCGACCCGAGCGAGCAACTCCTTCAGTTCCGAGAAGCGGCAGGGCTTGCTCAAATAATCGATAACACCAAAGCGCAAGGCAGCGATGGCGGTCTCGAGCGAGCGCTTGCCGGTTAGAACAATCGCCTCCGTACGCGGAGACAATGTCATCGCCCGCTCGATGACTTGGATACCATTCATGCCCGGCATGTCCAAATCGACGATGAGGCAGTCGAACTCTTCCTTTTCGAGCGCAGCGATCGCCGTGTACCCGTCTGGG
>CAIYZV010000360.1 GCA_903930765.1 uncultured Pirellula sp. | reverse complement strand
TTCTTGATGGCTTCGTCGGGCGCTTTCCGTCCGCTGTCCTCGGCCGAAATTACCTTCCAGGTACCTTGGATTTTCGCGTGATCACCCTTGGCGTCGTCCAGCTCCTCGGGAGTCATCCGCTTCATGGTCAGCACAACGTCATTGACGGAATCTGGCTGGGAGTCGAAAGCTGTCGGCCGCTTGTCGGTGTTCTCGGAAAAGCAGATTCGCAGCGTGTCGCCCCGCAGCTCGTAAATGCCGGGTTTCGTTCGGCCGTCGGTCGTCAGGTCGATCGACTTCGGACTGGTGGACGGCTCTAGCGTGTACGTTGATTCTTGCTTGCGACCGTTCGATTCCATGGTCATCTTTTCTTTCGTGATCACAAAGCGAATGTCTCGCAGAGCCTCCGGCGGTGCCGTCCTGCCGCTATCTTTCGAGGCGACAACGCACCACGTGCCTTGAATGTTGCAGTCGTCACTGCGAGTGGAAGGCACAGTAGTTTTGGCGGCGGGGGCGGGGGCTTCCTGGCTGGCAGGAGGGTCTTGGATCAGAAGCCCCAGGCCACCTGTCATCCAAAGTAAAAAAACGGAAATGATTGTCATGGCACAAACTCCAGTGAGTAAAGGAAAGATCGAACGGGGTTGTGATCGAGAAACTGCCCGGAGACGTTCCGGGAGCTTGACGATCGTTGGTTGTTGTAGGCGAGCATCGTTGGATTACTCTGCAGGCGTCGCCACTCTATCGGATCGCTATGTCCGCAGTCACTTGCTGGACCTGATCCGCTTGACGTCTTCCGGATCCAGCGTTCGCACATCGGTGTAGAGGATTTTGGAATCCAAAGTGACAGGAATTTCGACAGCCAAGTCCTTTGGAATCAGAAAAACACTCGCCTTCTGTTCGCCCATGTAGACATAGTTTCCGCTTGCAAACTCACGAACAAAGTCCTCATTCGAAAGCTCGCGAGGCTTTTGGCCGGCTCGCGTGCTGTAGTTGCCAGGCATATTATTGAATGTGAAGTCGCATTCTGCCGTTTCATCAATCTGAAACGTTTCGGTGATCACTCGCTTGATAGTATGAGCAACTGCTTCAGGATCGCCGATGACACGGTATTCATAATTGATACCTCGCACCGATCCGTCGTTTTCAAGCTCGCTCTTTTCCGAGCTGGGAAGCGCGAGAGAGTTCGCTGCCGCCATGAGCCGATCCACGTACTTTGCTTGGCGTTTGTTCAAGAAGTCATTGGTGTCATACGCCGGAAACTTCAGATCCACACCGCCGTCGATCGGCTTGAGACTAAGGTAGTTGTTATCCTTTCCAATGCTCCCAAGATTTAAGAAAACCCCTTCGTAGCGGGATCGCATCATCAAATCGATGTAACCATCGACTTCACTCAAACGATGCAGGACCTGGTTTTCCGTCAGTTTCGAGTTGAAGTAATTGGATCGTAGTTGAACGAAAGTTGCCGACATCGCCAGTAGGAGTATGCCAATGCCAATGAAAACCTTCATGCGTTTCTTCTTTGTATTTGAGGGTTGATTGTTAACTAGTTTGGATGGGATTGGACTTGACGATGGCTGCTGAACATGACTAAGGCAAGCATCCAAAAGGACGTGGACCTCTTTGGCGGATGCGAAACGATCTTCTTTTTTCTTAGCCATTAGTTGCTCGACGAGTGCAGCCATCCAGACTGGCGTTTGTGGACTGAGTTTTCGAATCGGAGCAGGCACTTCGTCGATGATTTTCCGCATCACGCCATAAGATGTGTCATCACGAAATGGTGGTCGGCCGGTGCACAACGCGTAAAGCAAGCTTCCCAAGCTAAATAGGTCGCTTTGCTGATCCAGTGGTTCGCCACGAGCCTGTTCCGGAGACATGTACTGCGGTGTTCCTGCGATGGAACCCAGTTGCGTGATGGTGTTGTCATCGACCGAACGAGCCAAACCAAAGTCCGTGATCGTGACACGTTCCACACCCTCTTCGAGCAGAATGTTTTCGGGTTTGATGTCGCGATGGACCAGTCCCTGTTCATGAGCGGCCGCCAAACCGGCAGCGATTTGCGAGCCGATCCGCAATACTTCCACCAGCGGCAGCGCCCCTTCCTGGTCAAGTCGCTTCTGCAACGATCCGCCACGGATATACGACATCACCAGATAAGGCAACGTTGAGCCGCTGGATACGCTATGAATGGGAACTACATTGGGATGCAGTACCGCAGCGGCCGCCTTGGCTTCGCGGGCAAACCGCTTGCGAGCATTCTCGTTGTGAGCAAGTCGTGGACTCATGACTTTAACGGCGACAACGCGGTCCAGTGATGGATCGATTGCCTTAAGAACGACCCCCATGCCTCCGACGCCAACCACGCCGGTAACCTCATAAGTGCCAAGGCGTCCAAGATGGTTCGGGTATTCGGAGGGCACTAACAAGTCGAGAACTTCCTTGACGGCAACTGGCTGACTGATGTCT
This sequence comes from uncultured Pirellula sp., assembly GCA_903930765.1. Taxonomy (GTDB): domain Bacteria; phylum Planctomycetota; class Planctomycetia; order Pirellulales; family Pirellulaceae; genus JBKCUI01. The sequence continues at coordinate 14,723 of CAIYZV010000360.1, read as the reverse complement.
GAACCACAGCAAGTGGCCGCGGAGAAGTCAGCACTGCTCGCCTGATCGAACTCGCTCGTCTGCAGCATGTGTGTCGCTTGCTCCCAACGCTCCGGCTCGCCGGCCTGGGCCTCGAGATACTGTCGACAAGTCGGACACGTGTCGAGATGCGCAATCAGATCTGCATCTTCCAAGTGATAGTGATCTGAATTCAAGAAGTCTCGAACTCGCTGAAGATCACAACCAGCGGTGGGTGATTTACGTTCCGGGGACTTCATGGAGTATCTCCTTCTAAGCGTTGAACTTCTTTTTGCAACCGCTTGAGAATGCGGCTTCGGGCGGCGTAGATGGTGCCAAGGGATTTGCCAAGTGACTGCGCCGCATCTTCACAGGACTGGCCCTGAATCACGGTTCGTTCAAAGGCAGCCCACGTGATGGGACTGACATCGACCTTCACAACAGCGGCAGCGCGGAGGAATCGTTCTCGGAAACACTCGTCCTGAAGTTCGCGAGTGGCCGCAGAAACGTCGGGTGCTTCCGCCAGCAACTGGTCGGCCGCCGAGCCATCTACAATGCCGCCAAGCTTCGACTTTGTCACGGCCGTGAGGATCGCGTTGCTGGCTACTTTCCGTAGCCAATGCCGAAATCGAATTCCCTCTTGCGGTTCCCATCGATCGATCGACTTAGAAATGCGGAGCAAAACGTCCTGCGACAGATCTTGTGCGTCCGCGTCCTGCATCCCGCGCCGCCTGGCCATGCGGTAGATCACGGGACGGTAGATCTGCACGAATTCTGCCCAGGCCTCTCGATTTTCGAGTGACTGGATATTCACCAGCAGCAAGGATTGAGTGTCAGGAAATTCTGTCATTGGGTCTGTCTCCATTAAGCTAAACCAGTCCCATTATCCACTTCTGACACGAATAGGATGAAATCGCAGCAGTAATTCGTGTACATCGTTCTTGGGTGCCGTCCAGGGCATGTTTGCCCGGGTTATGCATGCCGAGGACGGTTCCACCCTATCCTTGTCTCGAAACTCAGAGTTTCCTAAATCGGGTTATGGGTTTGGAGTGATTTCCATAACCCCAGGGTCAAGAGACTTTGAGACTCGGGAGAGTTCTGGGTAGAGGGAGAGAAATCAGCCCAAACGGATGTCGCGCCGGCAATCGGAGAGTGGTCGCGATGGGGAGAGTTCGAGAGGCTAGAAACTCGCGAAACACTGGGAAAACAAGGGCCAGAAACGCGAACAGGCCGACGTTTTGAGGCGTCGGCCTGCTGGTATAACACGAGGGTCAAACTGAGTTTGAAACCCTTAATTCAGTTGCGGGAGCCGGATTTGAACCGACGACCGGGGGGTTATTTGGGACTTGTAGGCTAGAGATTTCGGAGAAGTCAACTACTTGGAAGCTTGGTCCAACAGACGGAGTAGCAGATCGGAAACACCAACCATCTGTGCTGATTGTGCCAAATAGCCTCCATCAAGAGCACTTCCTGTCAATCGTACCAAACGACGTACATCGTCCCACTGACGCTCCGATGTCTCATCGGTCAATCGATACCACTCTAGCTTGCTAATGATCGAGTCTTCGACGGTCGCCATCGGTACGATTACAAAACCCGTGTCACCCCCAAGCTTGGCTCCCACCGCTCGATCCATGCAGATCTGATCGAAAGGACGCTCGCGACTTATGAAAATATCCACCTTGAACGACGTCTCAAAGTGAATCAAATTGAAACAAGATCGACCGCGGACCGCTTGGCGTATCGCCAACTCACTGACGTAAAACGTGTCGTTGAATTGCAATACAAATGGACCTATCTGCTCCTCCCGCATCTGACATACGATGTCGATGTCCATCGTTGAGCGCACCGCGCCATGATACGAACTCGCGACGCTGCCGCCCACATAATACGGAATTCGCAGCAGACTAAGTGCCTCCGCGACGGGCTTCAGGGCGGCGACGATCTCACTGGGCTCGCTCACCTGCACGCTCCGTTAGCCATGTTCTATAACCTTGGGCTATCTCCAAACCGTAGGCCAACTCGATGTATTTAAGCTGCACCTGTTGCTCGTCGAACTCCGGATGCCTTCGACGAATCGCTTCCATGGCCATCTTCTTGAGCTGAGTCGACCAGGAACTCATCCGCTCGATCCGCTCCTGCGGAGCCATCCTACGGAAACACTCAAGCTGCACCTCGAAGGCCTCAACCGAAGTGTCGGTGGTATACGTCGCTGAATCCATGCCCCAATTCTAGAAGGCAACCGATACCCAGTGCCAAAAAGTCTCGAAAAAAATCAGCAAATGCGCGTGAAAAAAGCCGTCGGACCATATCCAACGGCTTTCAAAAGTTGAGCGAACCGAACTCTTTTCAAACCGCTCGCGAGATCGCGACTGTTTTGCTACGACTTGCGTAAGTTGTTGCCCATCAGCATGTTGCGGCGAGGTCCGTTAATGCGACGCCAATCGAAATCACATAACCCGGAAAGTCACGTAGGTCGCTCAGACGAAATGCGACCTCTGAGAGGTTATGTGATTGGAGATATGCCGCCCTAGTCTGCGGCCGAATCGGACTTGAAACCAAGTCCCTTGAGTCGTTCATCAAATCCTACTTGGGTCCAGCGTTCACGGAATTCAAGACGATACTGCGGCGGTAGCTGGGATGCAGTCAAACCGATCTTGTTCAGAATTTCTTCAAGCGAAATGCCTTGGTCTCCTCGATGCAAATTTCCAAGTACTCGATAGACGATCTTGTCTGCTGATGAAATAAGGAAGTCGCTCTTCGCATCAAACAAGTATGCAAGAGATTCAGCTTCGCCATCGTCCAGAACCCCGAGATAGGAATCGTCGAAACGAGATCGAAAGGCCTCGACCTTCAACGCTTCGACACTGAATAGGGTGATGGCTTTTGATAGGATGGCTGGCTCCAAGTCAATTCGAGTCCCGTTGGCATCATCGAATTTCACTTCACGTCGAGCTACTATTTCCGACAGATGGATATCGCATTGATCAACCACCTGTTGCCAGCGACCGAGCTCATGAAGTTGGATGACTACGCACGCATCAAGAATCAATAACTTCAATCTCGACACGGCTTTCCTCCTGCCAGAACTTGTCAGCTCGTTCGTCGAGCAGCTTCATTGCCTCGCGTCGCGAGATCCCCATATACTCGGCGAACTTACCGGTTCCCATTAGACCTTTATCCATCGCCTCGATCGCCAGTGCCTCGAATCGTAGTGGCCTCCGCGATGGTGGATCATTAGTTCGAGTCTCCCAATAGCTTGATCGACCTTTGATCTGCTCTGCGAGCTTCTCCGCATCCTCGCGCTTAACGATACCAGCCGACTTCATTTGCCAAACCACCGCTGGCACTGATACTGCGAATTGACGTGCAATGTCAAAAAGATCCTCGAAGTCTAACGTTTTCTTTTCCCGCAGTTGTTTGGAAACAGCAGTCTTCAACGCTTCAGCTGGCAGTAGCAAGTGGCCAGCAAAACAATTGGCTAGCTGCTCCTCACGCGTTGAGGAAGTCGCCGCACTCTCTGAACCGGCGATCCGAAATACCTTCCAGGTCAACAAGTGGAACAACTCATGGGCAAGATCGAAATTTCGTCGCCAGCTTACATTCCTCGAGTTCAGCAAGATTGCCGCCCCAAATCGATCGGACAAAGAACTGGCGGCGGTCCCTGATGGTTCGAAGTCGAGAAAAAAGATCTTCACACCGATAACATCCTCGAGCACCCGCAGAAGAATTTGGCCAGGGCGTTCTCCGAGGGCGTATCGATTGCGAAATGTGTGGGCCAAAACTTCAGCTTTGGCGAATGTAAAACTTTCGGCGGAACCAGTGGCGAACTCAAACTGTGGCGGTTCCGGATTGCCGCAAAGTTGTTCTAACCGATGAAAGTGCTCTGCTAACTGAATAAGCTGCACCTGAACGGATGACGCAGAGCCGTCGGCTGGACACTCTCGCCAAAGCACGACCTCAGGTTCAGGCTCTCCCTGCTGGAAGAAGAAATCAGGACTTCTCCGCAGCTCCTGTGCAATTTGAGCTAACTGCAGTGCAGACGGGTCCCGTGAATCATTTTCGAACTCGGAGAGGGACGAAATCCCAATATTTGTAGCCTCGGAAAGCTGCTTCTGGGTCAAACCCGCAGCCTCCCTGGCGTAACGCAATCTACCACCAAAACTCATTTCCCCACCTCGCTATTCTATTATCGAGAAGTTTAGCTGCAAAATTGACAGTTTTCAAGGCGGATTTGTTCGCCATCCTAGAACTTTTGCGTTTAAGGGAGCTGTAAACGTCGGTTTTGCTGGCCTTCAATGGCATCCTCGCTAATCTGCGGATGACTCTGCAGCTGGGAACGCCGCTTTGAGGGCTCTGGCCCAACTCCCGAACTCGCGCTTGATGGCGAGGGCGTAGTCTCGGTTCTCAAAGCAGACCTCGCTGAAGGTGAACGACTGACCTGCCTCCTTGCGATTGCGTATCCACAACAACATGGCGTCGCGGTCAAGGTTCTTTGGTCGGTGACGAGTGACGTTGGCCAGGTTGATGCCGGCGGTGGTGAGTGCCTCACGCTAGCTACCAAAGTGGCGAAGTGTTGTCTTCATCGACAATCCAAAGCGTCACCTTGGGCGTGCTCGATCAGCCTCCAAATGCATAAGTCATGATCCAACCAAAGACCGTTACCGGGGCTGCGTCACTTGCATAACCGGCACACGTTCTTCAATCGCTGCAATCAGAACCTGCCGCGCTTCTCTCGACGGGCGGTCAAGAAAAAACCTACGAATTTGTTTTTTGGACGACCTCTTCTTGCACGCAATGCTACTTTCCCGTGAATCGACGTTTCAATTCCAACGATCTAGCGAACACCAAGGAGCATTATCAATGACGAATAGTCTGAAATGGACGATACTGGTTCCATTAGGGTTCGTTGCAGGCCTCGTACTGACCTTTCCAATGTTGGTTGTCGTCGGTCTGTACTGTCTGATCATTCCGGGACTGATCCTTGCCAAGATTCCGACGGTTTTTGTTTACCTACTTGCAACCGTTATCATTCGAGACAAACTTCCTCTGCGGTCCGAAGCGCATGCGTATTTGGTTGCGTTCTCGATCACACTCGTACTGAGCGCTTCGTTCATGTCCGTCTATCGAATCCCAGAGAAATGGCGGTTTGATCGAGCGGCGCTTGCTGAGATTAAACCTCCCCAAAAGGTGAACCTCGCGGGCGACATTTTTCTAAATTGGCCGGATGAGATTGAGGGACAAGAGAGCGAAGTCGTTTGCGATTTCCTTTGCACCGCACTTCTCGATATTCCTGGAGTCACGAGCGTCACTCGGACTTGCAAGGCTGGGTCGTCCACCTTTCGCCTAGGCACTCGAAACGTGGGGACGCTCGTCGTACCGAATAAACCTGAACGCTTGCTCATTAAATTCCATGAATTGGATGACGAACCAAGTAATCACTTACGTAGATTTCAGCTAAAAGAGCAGCAAAAACAAGACGTTCATAGCCTACAAGCGGCATGGCCTTTGCGAATCGCTAGCGGCGAAGAACTGAGGCGTGACCAGCCGTTACCAGTCGAGGCCGCTGAGTGGACGATTGAGTTGGTAAAGAAGCAGGAGGCTGGACAGCCCATCATCGAGCGCATGGAAATTCGCGACAAGGATGGAAAGGTGGTGGTCCGAAAATCGCTGGTCCAACATGAGGTGCCTTCCTCACTATTCCGCTTTCAATTTGGCGCGGATGTATCTAAGGGCGGCCGCCCTCGACCCCGGTTTACCGTCGGGACTTCGGAAATCTCGAATCGAATGGCGGATTCGTTTGACGGCGTATTCGAATTGCTGCAGGTGACAAATATTGCTCGTCCGACGGTTCCGCAGGATATTGGGAATCGCTTCGAAAAGATCGTAAGAGAAGTGCTGGATAACCCCAGAGCGAATGAGACCCAATTGCTGATCCTACCGACGTTGCTCAGCCAATTACCCAATGCCACAAAAGGCGAGCACATCGACATTTTCGCCCGCCTCTTACTCGATGAACGCATCGCCGACCCTTGGCAATCGCTCGATTCGGTGATAACAAGCGAAACCGACCTGACGCCCCTGCGCGCAGGCTTGGCAAAACGCTACTTGGACGCCTTAAGTGAGGATTCCAAGTCGTGGTACGTCAAGAAACTGGTGAGCTTGCCGGACGGCACCTTCAAGGAACCGAGCAGAGAAGAACGAGCGATTTTCAGGGAGGCGCTAACGTCTCACCATGCCTGGCCCTTTTGGGAACGCATAGCTGATCAAGGACCTTCGGTTCTCCCCGAACTTTTGTCATTGCTCGAATCCTCCCGGCAGCAATCACCAGATGAACGAGCGATATTGTGGGAAGGAATTCGAAACGCATTCAAGCGACTAGGATTAGATGCGGCGCCGGCATCGCCAAAAATTCTCGCCATGATCCAAAAGAGTCCTGATGACTTTCTCGATACGCGGGACAATACGATCGCATGGCTTATCACGCTGCGGCTCATGGGGGTTGAGGAAAAGGATTTGCGGCGAGTGTTGCAACGAATGTCACCCGAAGATAAGGGTCGAATTTTGGAAGCCGTCATGGGCGGTTGAGATCCATCGAAAGAATCTACTTGTGGGACGACCTCTTCTTGAACGCAATACTACCATCCCGTGAATCGACGTTGTAAATCCGAAAATAGAGTGCACGCTATGGAGCCTAGTGAAAGATGAATAGTCTGAAATGGATATTTTTGGTTTTCTTAGGCTTGGCTGCAGGCCTCGTATTGGCCTGCCCGCCCCTAGTCGTTGTCGGTTTGTTTTTTTTGATCATCCCGGGATTGATCCTGTATGCGATTCCGAACATTTTTGTTTATCTACTTGCAACCTTTAGCATTCGCGCCGTCCTTCCTCTGAGGTCCGAAGTGGGAGCGCATTTGATTGCTTTCTCGCTAACACTCGGACTGAGCGCTGCGATCATGCACGGATATCGAGTCCCGGAAATACGGCGGTTTGAACAGGCGGCGATTCCGGAGATAGAGCCTCCCCAAAAATTGACGCTCGCAGGAGACATTTTCCTGGATTGGCCGGATGAAGATTATCGTCCCAAGGGCCAGGTTGATTGCGATTTCCTGTGTACCGCCCTACTCGATATTCCGGGAGTCACGAGCGTCACTCGGACTTGCCAGGCCGGGTCAGCCACCTTTCGCCTTGGCCCTGGAAATCCGGGGACACCTGTCATGCCCGTTAAACCTGAAAAGATCTTGGAATTCCAAGCTTTCGATCGCAGGCAGGGAATTGGGCAGGAGCAGCATGATCTCGACGAACGTAGCCTGCGCGCGGCTTGGGGATTGCGCTTTGCCAGTGGCGAAGAGTTGAGACGTGACCAGCCTTTAAGAGTAGAGGACGCTGAGTGGACGATCGAATTCGTGATGCAGCGTAAGGAAGGACTTCCCACGATCGAACGAATGGAGATTCGGGACAAGGACGGAACGGTGAGGGTCCGCAAATCGCTCGTCCAACATGATGTGCCCGCCCCACTGTTCTACTTCGGATTCGACGCCGGAAGTTCGTTGGACGGCTTCGCTGGTGCAAGATTCATGCTGGGAAGTTTCAGGTTTTCGAATCAATCATCATTTAGCTCGTTTAAAAAAGAATTGGAATTGCTTCGGTTTACGAATATTACTCGTCCTGCAGTTCCGAAGGATGTTATGGCTCGCATCGAAAAGATGGTGAGTGGAGTATTGGACAATCCCAACGCTACGGAATCTCAGTTGCTGGTCGTACCCAAGTGGATCAGTTCGTTACCCCGCAATGCAAAAGGTGATCGCAATGACATATTCGCCCGCATCCTACTTGATGAACGTATTGCCGATCCTGGGGAACTGCTCCGCAGGGTGATCCCGGACGATTCCGATCTCACGCCACTGCGCGAAGGCTTGGCAAAGCGTTACTTGAACCCTGAGAACGCGGACTCCAAATGGTGGTACATCGAGAAGCTGGTGAGTTTGCCAGACGGCACATTCGAGTGGCCGAGCGACGACGAACGAGCGATTCTCAACGAAGCAGTAATGCTGCATGGAACTGCATCGCCCTTCGTAGAACGCATGGCCGATCAAGGACCACAAGTCATCCCCGAACTTTTGTCCTTGATGGAAGCCACCCGGAATAAAGCATCGGGAGGACGCAGGAATTTGTGGGAAGGAATTCGAAACGCATTCAATCGCCTGGGGCAGGATGCCGCGCCGGCCGCGCCAAGAATCCTATCCATGATTCACGGGAGGTCTAAAGATTTTCTTAATGAGCACGACGATATGATTGGATGGCTTGTCACGCTGCGCCTTATAGGGGTCGAGGAAACGGAGTTGCAACGAATCTTGATCCGAGAATCAATAGAAAACATCGATCGAATCTTGGAAATTGTCAATAAGAACGTTCAAGAGCATCTCCAAAAGAGATAGGGAAACCAATTACCAAGAAGGATTCTGAGGACACAGCCGACAAAAGTCAAAGTAGTAGGCACATTCTATGTGCCTACTACCTAGAATCCCTGCAAATCTTGAAGAGCGGACGGCACGACGGAGCTTGCCTGCTACTTTTGTCGACTGTGTCTCTGAGAAGACCCAAAAAGGGGACACAGCAGTTTCAGCGGTCGAGGATCAACCTTAAAAGCCGATAAGCCTCATCCAGGAGCCGCGGATAATCCTCTGGCTTACGGTTGATTCGGCCGCTTCGCAAGATGTTGTAATAGACTATCGTCCCATCAATGGCTTCAACGCAACACCCCGGCGATTGCTGAACAAAGAAATCCTGCAGCGCCCGGTTAAAGAGTTTGCGGGTCTCCCCCTCGTCGGAGCTCTTGAGCACATAGCCCTGGGAAAAGCTGACGTTGTCCTCAAAGTCGATATCTTGAAGTCCGATCCGACCACCAATCTTGTCGAGGGAAAACTCCGGCCGAAGTGTGAAAGCCGGAATTCGCAAGCGGGGCGACTCGAGCGCCACGACCGTTAGTTTCGTCTCGCTTCTTCCTTTGCCGGAGAATGTCGAGTAGTGATAGTCAAAGATCGAAATCCGGCAATCGTCCTTTTCTCCAGTTACCAGATTGATGAGTTCGCGGCTGTGCCCGATGTTGAAGAGGTGAAGCTTCCCGAGCCGCTGCTGCAGTGCGGTATCACCGAGGGGATGAAACTCCAAGCCCAAACCCGCGGCGAGTTGGCTAATCTTGACGGTGCGCTCCTTTTCGAGCTTCCTCAAGAGCCAAACCAATACTCCAAACGTCGCCAAGACGCCCAAGCCAAGTAGCAATTGCGCGATTTCCATCATTTCATCTCCACGCCAGTACAATGAGCCCAGGATCAAATATTCCCTCGAATGTCTGTCGCAGATCCTACTTCAGACCGACTCAAGATGGTAAATACAAGAAATCCACGTATCTAAACAATAGGAGGCAAAACAGGAGCCTTCAACGCCAGCGATCTAGGACCAGCCAAGCCAGGTCCCAGTTTCAAGCCGCCCCCAGAGTTCGATTGCGTTGGCTTGAGCGTTACATCACCCAATGAACCAGATCAATGAACGAAAAAGAAACCCGAGTCTCTCGGCCTGGGCCTGTGATACTTTCCCGGCACATAAGCCGAAGGTCAGAGAGACAAGAGAGTCGTGAGATTTGGGGGTACGAGCTCTCGCCAAGGTGGGCCGAGTCGTCCGATAGAGAGTCTCTACTTGGAGATTCAGAGATCCGCGTCAGATAGGGCCAAAGTGCGTTTGTCCTTGTAAAAACCTCGCGGAAAAACGAAAAAAGCCGGCGACAGTGCATTACACCATCGCCGGCTTAAATACTTAACCCGGAGGTCAAACAAAGTTTGACGGGGTTGGTAGAGTTGCGGGAGCCGGATTTGAACCGACGACCTCGAGGTTATGAGCCTCGCGAGCTACCGAGCTGCTCCATCCCGCGAAAGAAGTATCGCATCAGTCCCATTCTGTGTCTAGCCCTGTTCAAAACTTTTGATCCACAACCACCATCCCCAAAGCATCCCTGGCTTTCGTCGGTATATTCGATACATTCGCTTCTCGACTACCCCTTCCACGAAACCGTTACGAGCCCCTCCATCATGTCCCGCCTTCGTGCGAACCTTCAACGCATCGCCCTCTTCATCGCTGCCCTCTGGATCGTATACCTCGCTGATTGGATCCTCTCCATCGACTTGACCCAATTCGGGGTTATCCCCCGTCACCTCGGTGGACTCATCGGGATTCCTTGCTCCCCATTCCTCCACGCAAACCTCACTCACCTGGTTAGCAACTCCATACCGCTCGCGATCCTCTTGGTCCTCCTCTTCGGTTCCACCAAACACCCATGGGAAACCGTCGCAACCATCATCCTATTCAGCGGCGCCCTTCTATGGTTGCTCGGCCGCTCAGCAGTTCATGTCGGCGCTAGCGGGCTGATCTATGGTTTGATCGCCTTCATCATCGTCAACGGATTCCGGGAAAAGAAGTTGATCCCGATCGTGATATCGCTCGTCGTCGCCGTCCTCTACGGTGGAACTCTATTCTGGGGTGTCCTCCCGAGCAGCGACAAAACCCTATCTTGGGACGGCCATTTGTATGGCGCTATTGCCGGTGGATTGCTCGGCTGGTTCCATCACAACTTGCCCAAATCGGACTCCGCTATTTCCACTCCGACGCTCTCTTGAGACTCTTTTCCTGAACTCTCTCTTAGTGGTCTTGGGCCGCTTTCTGAACCATTGGATATAGATCCCAGGCGACACCATCAAAATACTTAAGCCTGTTCGGGACCGTCTTGGATACCGTCGTCGCCAACTCTTCGGTAATCCGTTCGCGACGATGCCTCAGAGCCAAATACAGTAGGAACGTTTCCGCGACATCCTCACGCTCCGGATTCTCTTTGGCGTACTTCGAAATAAACGCATCGTCGAGCGATTGAGCTGTTCGCCAACGATCGCTTCTGGCATGGATTCCATCGAGCGACGTATGTGATGCTTCATGGCACAACGTCTCCTCGAGAATCCCATCCTTGAGATATTCTTTCCCTTGCTCGGTATGGATGAGCAGATTCCTGTTTCCGCCTCCAAAGAGCTTTTTCCCTGCGTGAATCCATACCGTCTTTACTTGATCGCGCAAGCATCTCGGCAACCGCCCGATCACACGGGCATAAAACTCCGCTTCGTTCCTGGCCGCCTCTTTCTCGAACTCCGGGTTGACTTGAACCTCGATCGTTTGACCGTCATCAAATTCGGCCGGGAACAGCCACGCCTCCACTTCGACCCAATCGTTCGCCCGTCGATCGAACATGCGACGGCGTCCGGTTCCAGAATCGCTAATCGCAACAAACGACGAAGGATCCTCTTCGGTCAAAATCTTTGACTCGAGGAAGATCGTTCCATGGTAGGGAGGATTCTGAGCGCATGACTCATGCGAGATTGCAACAACGGTCCAGGCCGTTACTGCGAAAGCACATTGAATCACCCAACAACGGAACCGGGTCACGCGAGGAGTTCCGTGACGACCCGCTGCTTTTCGACCCCGGTAAGCCGTTGATCGAGGCCTTGGAATTTGTAGGTGAACCGCTCATGGTCGATCCCCATGCAATGCATGATCGTCGCGTTCACATCGTTTACGTTGACCGGGTTTTCAACAATGTTGTAGCTGAAATCGTCGGTCGTTCCATAGGTGATTCCACCCTTGATCCCGCCGCCGGCCATCCACATGCAGAAGTTCCTCGGGTGGTGATCGCGACCGTAGTTATCGCGCGACAAGCCACCTTGGCTGTAAACCGTTCGGCCGAACTCACCGCCCCATACGACGAGCGTGCTATCGAGCATGCCTCGTTGCTTGAGATCCTTGATCAATGCCGCGATCGGTTGGTCGGTTTGCTTGCACTGGTTCCCGATTTGGCGAGGCAGATCCCCGTGTTGGTCCCAACCGCGATGCAACAGTTGGACCACCCGAACCCCGCGCTCTACCAGACGGCGAGCGAGGAGCGCGCTGTGGGCAAACGAGCCTGGGTCTCGCACATTGGGACCGTACATCTCCAGCGTCTCCGCCGTTTCCGTTTCGATGTCAGTCAGCTCTGGAACGCTCGCTTGCATGCGAAACGCCATCTCGTACTGCGCAATGCGGGTCGCAGTTTCAGGATCCCCGAATTCCGCTTGGGCTCCGCGGTTCAATTCTTGAAGGGAATCGAGCATCAATCGGCGGTCTGTCCGGGTGACCCCGGCTGGATTGGGCAGATATAGAACGGGATCACCACTTCCTCGCAGGGCGACGCCATTGAATCGCGTGGGCAAGTATCCGCTGGCCCACATCCGGCTAAAGAGGGCTTGGCCATTGCTATCCTCGGGGAATTTCGGGGTGAACACCACGAATGCGGGCAAGTCATTGTTTTCGCTACCGAGTCCGTACGATAACCACGACCCAATACTTGCTTTTCCGGGAACTTCCGAACCGGTCATCACGAAGGTGCACGCAGGATCATGATTGATCGCGTTGGTGAACACCGAGCGGATCAGGGCGATCTCGTCGACAACCTCGCTGGTGAATGGAAAGAGGTCGGTGTTGGTCCACATCCCGCACTTTCCTTTTTGTTCGTACTTGAACTTTGAGGGGGCGACGGGAAAACGAGTCTGACCACTCGTCATCGTCGAGAGGCGCTGGCCTCCTTGGACGCTTGGTGGAAGGTCTTTGTCGTAATATTCCTGAAGGCCGGGTTTGTAGTCCCAGGTATCGATCTGCGATGGGGCTCCATTCATATGGAGGTAGATGATCGATTTTGCTTTGGGTGGAAAGTGAGGTAATCCCGGGATAGCCGGATGCACTCGTCCGTCGTTATGGGTTTCTCCGCGGGCGAGCGAATCGAGTAACTCTGGGGCTGCGAGCATGCCCGCAGCGAGACCACCGAGTCGGACTCCGGTCGAACCAAAAAAGTTCCGACGGTTGATTTGCATTTGCAGTTTAGTGAGTTCGTTCATGATTTAGTTTCGAGTTAGAGTCTCGTCCATGTTGAGTACGGTCCCTGCGAGCAGCGTGTAGGCTGCGAGCTCGGTGGCAGGCGCGTTCGTCGATGGTTTCGACTCACCTTGTTGGATCAAGCTCGCGGCATCTTGGGGGCTCGCCGCGTAACGGGCCAAATGCTCTCCAAGTTGTTTCTGGAGCACTGCGAGTTCATGCGGCTGAGGCTCGCGTGACAGTACGGTTTTGAAAAGGTACCGGATTCGGGCTGTCGGATCGCCCCCGCCATTGGCTAGCACTCGTTCGGCGAGCGCACGGGATGCTTCCACGTGCTGCACGTCGTTGAGGAGTTGTAATGCTTGGAGGGGAGTGTTGCTCCGTTCGCGCCGAGTGCATGATTGCTCGCGATTGGGGGCATCGAAGTTGACCATGAACGGGGGTGGCGCGGTCCGTTTGTAGAACGTGTAAAGACTGCGGCGGTACAGCGCGGAGCCTCTGTCTTGTTGGTAGGCACGCGTGTTAGAACCGACGAATCCGACCGGTTCCCAGATATTGGCGGGTTGGTAGGGTTTGACCCCTTTGCCCCCGAGCGACAGGTCGATCAAACCGCTCACGAACAGTGCGTTATCGCGGATTTGTTCTGCATCGAGTCGCAATCTCGGACCTCGTTCGAGCCATCGGTTTTCCGGATCTTTTTCGATCATGTCTGGAGTTGAAAACGAGCGTTGCCGGAAGCTCGCAGAGGTCAGCATCAATCGCATGAGTTGTTTCACATCCCATCCGGAGCGTTGGAACTCTAGGGACAACCAATCGAGCAATTCGGCGTCGGAAGGCAATTCGCCTTGGGTACCAAAGTCGGCACTGCTCTTCACCAATCCGACCCCGAACATTTGCTGCCAGAATCGATTGACGATCACGCGTGAGGTCAAAGGATGTTGCGGGGATACCAACCATTTGGCCAGGTCCAGGCGGGTCATTCGATCGGTTGCACCGGCAGGCCGGATCGGAGGAAGGATAGCCGGCACATCCGCGTCGACCTTGTCACCGGGTTGGTTGTATTGCCCGCGGATCATGATGAAACTGTCGCGAGGCGTCTGCGCATCCTTGTAGATAAAGGTGCTAGGAATCGCGTTGTAATACGCATCCTTTTCCCCGCGAAGTCGATCGACCTCGGAGGCGGGACCAGTGAGGGTTGATTTGGTTTCGTTGCATACGCGCGTCAGGTAGTGTGCCTTGAGACGTTCTATTTGGTCCGCAGCCGGGGCCGGTTCCGGACCAGCTTTCGCGATGCCATTCAAATCGCCAGGTAGGCCCGGCGTATCCTTTCCTTTCGCATTCTTCCACCATGCCAGGAACGATCGCGATGGATCGTTGGCTGGGTCGCTGGTCCCTTGAACGCCGACTTTGTCCCAATAAACGGTGCCACCGAACTGGGTGGTTGCAAATCCGGTGAGTGCATCTCCGGGATTGAGACCGACTTTATCGGCGGGAACTTCGAGACGAACCCATTCACCTGTTTTGGGAAGTGGTCCCATCGCAACACGTTCGGTGGTGTTTGCAGCCCCCCATTGGATCGCTTCGTAATCCCCCCAAACCGCGCGATGCTGCCATCCGGCGCGGTGGTACTGCAGCATGATGGACTTGGGTGGGTTCGCTGGATCCAGGTAAACATAAGCGAACAAGATAGGTTGCGTTGGAACCATCAACGGCGTTTTCGCTTGATCCCAAACGTCCTGAGACAATCCAGCATCGGTTCGTTTGAGAGCTCGTTCGCCACTGAAGAC
>CAIYZV010000359.1 GCA_903930765.1 uncultured Pirellula sp. | reverse complement strand
GAGGTCGACTGCTTCGAGGTCGACTGGCCAAACGACTGTTCTGCTCCGAAAAAAGTGAACGCGATGAGTAGTGTGAGGGAGGTTCGGGCAAGCATGAGAAAGATGGGCTCCGTGTGGCGTGAAGGTCGAAAGACTGCAGCCAATTCTTACGGACCGAAGAGAGCGATTCAAGTCATTTCCGTTGACACAGCGCAAATGCTATCCAAACCGATTCGATTTACAGCCTTGTGACCTGTTAGGTTGGCATGGGTGAAGCCAACGAGACACCCGCTAGAGTGGGGGGGATTGGTCTGCAACAAACTTAGAGGGAAATCGTTGGAATTATCCTTTTTAAGACTGGAAAGAATGCCGAAACCTTTCTTATAGTAGGGTGTTAGTTAACTGATACGCCCACAGTCGGTTACTCCTTAAACCCAATCGCAATCATCGTATTTTTTGTTGTTTGCCTAGGAGGAGTGACGCATGTCAGCTGACTGGTATTTTATGAAGAAGGGTTTTTGGGGCGGATCGAAAACTGTCGGGCCAATCGCTGAATCGGACTTCTTGAAGAAGATCGAGAAAGGCGAGATAGCACCTGAGACAATGGTATCGAGCACTACAAAAACCCATGGGCATTGGATGCATCTGAAGGATATTCGTGCTGCATACCAATACTGGAAGAAAACGCACCCAACGGCGAACGGAGCCGCTTGAGAGTGCATTCTTTTAAGAAGCGTAGTCTCGGCTACGCTTTTTTCGTTGAATAGCAATCTTCGAATAGCAATCTTCGGATCGTTTGTACGGGCACTGCTAACGGGGCACTGCTATCGGGCGGGCTTAGCCTGCTTTCGGATATCCTAGGGCTCCGTTTCAGTAGCTACATGAACTACATGTTCTTTACTTTCTGAAACTGTACGCGATGCTGCCGCCTGATAAAGCTTGACGTTTGGAGGAGTTACCCGATGACCCGCGGTAGCTTCCGCGGCATTTCGATTATGCCCTCTGATGGGATAGTTCGGGTTATGCCGAGAACCGTAAGGAGTCGGCCGCCAACGCTTTTGCATTGGCAACCCCTACGGCCGGCTTTTTGATACACATGAACGAGGTGGCATGATGTCACTCAGGTTGGCTAGGATGGCAAAATCGATGAAAACGCATTGGATTGCTGGTCTCGCAGTGGGGATTCAGTTCGGAGTGACTGCAGCGCACGCGGAGGATTCCGTGCGGATGGTGCGTGAGGCACAAGGTTTGAGCGGGCGGAGTTTGCATCGATTTGCTTCGAACCAGGAACCGGTGGTAGGAAGCGCCGTACAGGCTATTACCGAAGTCGCAACACCTGCGGTTGGGGGTGTTGACCCTGTCCCCGCACAAGTTCCCAATGTGGAAAGCACTGCTCCGCCGCAGCAGAATGGGAGTGGGGTGCCCTCTCAGAAGGTACGGAATTTGGAGCCGCTTCGGGTGAAACCGTTGGTGCTGCCGAACACTTCCCTCTCTGGGATTGGTACTGGAATCACGCCACAGGATGCGATTGAGGGGCGGTTGCCAGACCCGATTCCATTGCCGTACGGGCCGGATCGCGAAGGAGGATGGTTCCTTTCGTCAAAGGCTTGGGTTGCTCCTGTTTACTGCCATTTCCCGACGTATTACGAAGACATCATGCTCGAGCAGCATGGCCATGAGCGATGTCCGCCATTGCAACCGCTGCTATCGGGCGGACGCTTCTATTCGGGGCTTTTCTTTACCCCTTACCTAACTTACTTGCATCCACCCTGCCAAGAGATTTCGAGCGCAGGAAACTATCGGCCAGGTAGCACCGCTCCCGCACTGCGTCAGCGAGCCCCCTACGACCCGGGGGCTTGCGGATTGCAAGCATTATCCACCGGGACGGGGGTTTTGCTGCTGCAACCCTAGGGCTGCTGCAATTCAAATGGCATCTGGACCAATCATCCCGCTACAGGCTTGAGCAAGTCGCTTTCTTGCGGTGTGCAATCGGCGTTTGATCGTTCCAACCGGAGCATCGAAGGTCTTGCTCATCTCCACTAGGGATTGCTCCTCGAAGTAGAATGCGACCAAGGTCTGTCGATCGAGGTCACGCAAGCTTTTCAGCCCTTGATGGACTTGCTGCTTCGTCTCATCAGTAATAGCGGCCATCGACGGATCGGAGTGACTGACGACAGTCGCTTCGAGGATTTCCTGATCGATGTTGGCCAACCTTCGTCGACGAGTCGCCCGATTGATCGCCATTCGAACGACGATTTGGCGAATCCAGCCTGGAAAGGCCTCGGGCGTCTGCAACTGATCCAGGCGTCGAAACGCTTGGACGAAAACGTCTTGGCTCAGTTCCTGCGCTTCATCCCAATTTCCCAATCGTTTGAAAGCGATCGCGAGGACTTGGCGTTCGAATCGCACGCAGAGTTCATCCATGGCGGTTCGGTCACCCCGTTGGGCAGCCCGGATGACATCGTGCAATTGGTACTGATCGGAATCGGCATTTAGTGCTGCTGTGGACATATCTCATGCTCCGTTTGGGACCGGCCATGGTGAGATACCGCGTTGCAGTCTTTTTGGAAGACAACCACGTGGAGTCTGTCGGATGGTGATCCAAAGGTGCTGGATTTTCAGTTTGGCGTGGTCTCGGTCCGTTTCGAGTATAAAAACGGGGAGGCCTGAACTGAGCATCGAGCGGGGGAAGTACGTTTTGAGCAATCAAACGATTGAGTTTGACGGCATCTGTTCCAAGGTTTTTGGTCTACTGACCTTGCTGTCGAATCGAGATGCCTCGATTGACTGTCGCATAAGCTGGTTTTCTGGTTTTAGGCCAGAAAACCTCAGGGGTGCTTATGCTCCATTCCTGGGAACTCGAGCAACGCGAGGA
This sequence comes from uncultured Pirellula sp., assembly GCA_903930765.1. GTDB lineage: Bacteria > Planctomycetota > Planctomycetia > Pirellulales > Pirellulaceae > JBKCUI01. The sequence goes on along the minus strand of CAIYZV010000359.1, from coordinate 434 downwards.
CGATTTGTTCCTCGTTCGCTTGCTCGACGTACTGGGGTGCGCATCGAGAAGGTGGCGGAGGAGATGCATCGCGTTGATAAGTGTCACGACAGCACGGATTTGCATCACAGCAAAAACGTTGGCACATCGTTGAGCACAATTCAGTAAACGCATGGCATCCTCCTGCACCGCTTAGCGCAGCATGAGATGAAACAAGTAAAAAACGGATCTTGGCTGTTTTCGCAAAAGGCTGTTAGGGAAAGTCCTACAGCGGTTTGGAACCCGCCGTTGGATCCTACCCTACGCGATTGGTGAAAACAACCGAATCCTCGCAGATCATCGTAAATTCGATGAGGGGCGATTGAGCATTAAGAGACAAAAAAAACGGGATGGTTCGGGGGTTAAGCCCAAATTTTTGAATTTTTATCCTCCTAGGGGCCAGTTAGGAAATCATG
>CAIYZV010000358.1 GCA_903930765.1 uncultured Pirellula sp. | reverse complement strand
CAGTCGACCTCGAAGCCTTCTTCGGAATTCCCGATCCAGCAATGGCATTCCTCCATCGCAAGCGGAGCGAATCGTTCGGACTTTAGGGACTCGAGCGGGCGAAGCACCGGTTCCTCGGTTCGGCAAGGAGATCGAATCACGTTTCGCGATTCGAGCGGACGGGTCACCGGAAATGCGACGGTCTCAGGAAACCGAGTTACCTATCGCGATGCTAGTGGCCGATCTGTCGGTTCATCCACGATTTCCAATCCGGCATCCTCATCGCCCTCCACAACGTTCCGATCCTCCTCGGGCTCAACCCTGGGGTCTGCTCAATCGTCGAACAACAGTCTCCGATTTCGGGATGCATCAGGACGATCCACCGGTAGCGCGACGCGAAGTGGCGATCGTATCTCGATCCGGGATAGCAGCGGCCGATCAACCGGATCCGTGACGACGAAGAAAAAACCTTAATCACGCCATAAAGATCCACATCCTTGTTTCGATTCCGTTTACGGCTTCGTCTCTGTGGCTCGATTCTGTATTCGATGGATGACGTTGCCCTCCGGAACCCAAACGACGATATCGCCCGATGCAAAGCCAGCAACGATCACGTCTCGACCTGCTCGGGAGACTGTGATGGAGGTTGGTGCTTCATCGATCCCTTGCGACGCCAACTCCAATGCGTCGAGATTTTCGATCGAATAGATTGTCTTCTTCTTTTCCTTCCCATCCTCCCCCTTCGATTCGGTAACTTCTTCTTTGCGAAGCTTAAACCTGCGCAGCGCACCTAGCATTGGAACCACCACGAAGTCTTGAGTTGCGGCAAGCTTGTCAGTCCCTTGCCGAAATCCATTTCGCGATGCTCTCGAATTCGAAGCACTCAGTCCAGGAAAAAGCCGAATGGTTCCCGTCTCGTCCAAGGTGATCACACCATGTTTAAGCGAATGGATCGAAGCCACCACGCGTTCATGATCTGTGTAACTGGTGAGGACTTGTCCATCCCTAGAGTCGTAACTCTTCGCCGTTCGATCACGTGAGGCCGTCAAAAGGGTAAGTCCATCCTCGGACCAATCAACAGACGTGATCGCGGCTGCGTGGGCAGCTTCCTTCCAAACGATATTGTTGGAATTGATTTCCACGACCAAGACGACGCCGTCTTGATTGCCGATACCGAGTCGTGTCCCATCGGGGCTGACAGAAATATCCAGCGGGATATCCCGGCAGGTCCAATGAACGACTCGCCGCGAACGGGCCACATTACGACCGTCGGAGGAGACGCTTGGCAAAGACCATGGAACACTCTCGACCCATCCGATTTTGCCGGGTTCACCCGAGCCAATAACCAACGAAGAAGCCCCAGAGTTCCATTCCAGATCGGCTACGAATCGACCTCGCGTCGGTATCCTACCTCGCAGCTGTCCGTCAAAACCCCAAACCAACACTTCGTAGTAGCCCGATGCAAACACTACTTGGAGATCATCCGCCACCGCCACTGCGTTTACCGAATGGGCTTTGGGGTATTCGATCCTGAGCGGAGATTCAGGCGGCTGGACTGATAAAAAACTCTCCAACGGAGCGTCCATCGCTCCGTCAACCATCGTCCCAGTAACGAGCCATTCACGAATCGACTCGATTTCTTCCCAGTCGAGTGGTTCCGCATCTTTGGGCATGCGTTCTCGCTGATCGGACGACACGATTCGACGAAACATCTCTCCGAGAGGAGAGCCGCGATTCGCAGCATTTACCATGATAGGCTGCCGCTGGCTTTCCCCCGGCTTGAGCATGGCCAAGGGTGTAGCCATCGAATACAGGCCATCCTTTTGGGAATCGTTGTGGCACCCCAAGCAGCGGTCTGCAAAAATCCCCGCGATACGCCCCAATCTCGGCCTAAGTGATACGGGCGGCTCGACCAACAACGCAAAGTCTGGAGCGTCCAAATCACTACCATACCCTTGAGCGTGTACTATCAATTGGTCCAAGCTGAACGCAATCACACACGAAGCCAGGAAAACGAGAAACTGGGTCAACGAACGTAGGGAGCAACCTCGGGTGATGCCAATGCATTGAGTTCTCCCGAACTCGACACTTGGTCCATACGGTTGTAATCTCATGGCTGAGTCAAATCCTACCAAGGCTTTTCGTCCATCAATGTTTCGGCGATCCAATGATCCGCCCAACGATGCCAAGTCCCTTGGCGTTGAGCCGAATGATCCCGGGTCTTCTGCAAGTATCCTACATGGCCTCCGAAATCGGTCGTGATCACTTGAATGGACGGCGAGTAGCGACGGTTTTTAAACAATCGAATGGGGACAATAGGATCATGCGTGTCCACCAGCAGTATTGTAGGAACCTTGATACGGTCCAAGACGTCTTGGGACGAACCCGCGCGGTAGTACTCGTCGGCGTTCGCAAACCCGGCTAGTTTCGACGTTACCGTCTCATCGAACTTGCGAATGCTCGAGTAATCCGCAAACTTTAACACCTCTCTCCACGATTCCCAACGATCGCCTCGTTCTCGCGCCTGCCGCTTCAAAGCCTTGATAAAATAACTCGAATACAAACGATTCATGCCCCGTTCGATACTCTTGCAACATTCCGCCAAATCGATCGGGGGCGCCACCGCCATCGCTCGTTCCACGGTGCAATGAAGCGGTAATCGGTGGGGATCTTTCTCGGACTCTCCAAGCAGCTTGAGGAGAATGTTCGCGCCTAGGGAAACTCCGGCGATCCTCCATTTCCTGATCTGCAATTGGTCGCTTAAATAATTGAGACACATCCGGATTTGATCGTAACATGCCCCGTGCGGAGGCAAGCGAGTTGTCTCATAGGACCGCCCTGCTCCGGGAAGATCGACCCGGAATACACGCCCACCCAACTGCAATGCTGTCTGTGCGATGTTGGTCATGTACGTCCCAGAATGGGACGAACCGAGTCCATGAAGAAGCAAAACAGCCGTGTCGGAGCCAAAGTCCTTCGGACAATTTTCATGAACCAGCATATGCCCATCGGACCCGATCGGGATCTGATGTACGATAGGCGTCGGAAGCGTTGCAATAGGTCGATAGAACCCGGTGATTACGGTCTGAAGATGCCCGCTTCTTAGGAACCAAGGCGGGGAGTAGTCGGAACCGGGCCATGTTCGTCCTCGAACGCCCATTCCACCTGTATGTTCGTCAGAGGTTGCGTTGGACATCGCGTGCCGTGTTTGAAACTCGTTGTCGGAAAATTCAATAATGAGCGTTTTATGCGTTGGAACGTTGGCGTTCGATACGGTCGAGACCCCCACGGACAAAAGAGAACGTGTTCTCGGTGGCAGCGCCAGCTACTTTTCCTATGCAGCTAGTTTTTTCACCCCCGTTCGCGTTGTCGGGCGCGTGGGTCACGACTGGCCCGATGATTTTACTCGACGATTGACTCAACGCGGAATTGATTTCCAAGGCGTAGCAAAAGATCTTTCGCACAAATCCTATTTTTGGCACGGCCGATACCGAAAGGATTTTCAGGATCGAGAGACCGTCGCCATCGAACTCAATGGCTTTGAGGATTACAAGCCCACCGTACCTACTGCGTTCAGCGACTCGGAAACCGTTTTCCTCGCTGCTTCGGCTCCCCATGTCCAATTGCAGACTATCGCGCAATGCCCCAATCGCAAAATGGTATTCGCCGATACGGTAGACATGTGGATTGAAACAGCACGCCCTGAACTCTTGCAGGTTCTCTCACAAATCGATGGTTTGCTGATCAACGATATCGAAGCCAGACAATTGACTGGTGAACACCAAACGGTACGCGCTGCAAAAGCGATCCGCAGGTTCGGTCCAGATTGGGTCGTGCTCAAAAAGGGTGAAAACGGTTGCTTGGCGGTAGGACCCGACGATTTGATCATCTCCCTACCCGGCTATCCCACCGACTCATTGATTGACCCGACGGGAGCGGGCGATAGTTTTGCTGGAGGAATGATTGGGTTCATTTCCCAGTCGTTTCGCACAAGAGACTCCGCATGGAACCTGTCCGATTTTCACCCTGGACTACTTCACCGCGCCCTCCTGCACGGAACTGCTGTTGCGAGTTTTACGCTGAGCGATTTCAGTCTAAACGCGCTCGAAACGCTTGAAAAAGTGGATATCGAACGACGTGTCACCGAGATCCTCGCGATGCTTTCCGGCACATGACCTAGTCAGTCCCGTGCATTCCATACATAATCGTGGGCTTGTTTTTGATTTAGGGCGAGCAATCCTCTGAAACTGACATCGACCAAAGACTCTCCTAAAAGGCCTCATTATGCCTCTCGCACGCATCCTCACCCAACGCGGTATCGCCGCCGCCCGAGTCCACGCAAACCACGTAACGCCACTCGATCTCAAGCCCGCGGGGGTTCACTCCCTTTCCGAACTCCTTTCGCATCCAGACCTCGTGGACCTCGCAATCAGCCTTCCTGCGTCAGGTGAGCCGATCGAACATTCCCAAGTCAATTGGTTGCCACCGATCGATGATCAAGAAGTATGGGCTGCAGGCGTTACCTACAAACGCTCACAAAAGGCCCGGATGGAAGAGAGTGAAGCGGCAGCGAGTTGCTACGATCGCGTTTATACCGCTCCACGACCGGAGATTTTTTTCAAAGCTACCCCTAACCGCTGCAGCGGACATCTCGGCTTGCTCCGAATTCGAGAGGACGCGACATGGAACGTCCCCGAACCTGAGCTTGCTCTCGTGATTTCCCGTCGGGGGCAGATCGTGGGTTACACCGTCGGAAACGACATGAGCAGCCGCGACATCGAAGGGGACAATCCGCTCTATCTTCCGCAAGCCAAGGTCTACAACCAATGCTGTGGGTTGGGCCCATGGATCGCTCTCGCGCATGAAATGCCGCCCCGCGAATCGATCGAAATCAGTCTCGCCATCTCTCGAAACGATGCCACTTGCTTCGAAGGAAAAACCTCTGTTTCACAAATGGCTCGCCAGCTTGAGGATCTGGTCCAATGGCTGATGCGGGATAACGACATGCCTCACGGTGCGTTTTTGCTCACCGGCACCGGCGTTGTTCCCGATAGCAATTTCACACTCCACCGAGGTGATATCGTCGATATCAGCATCTCGGGAATCGGCACACTTACCAACACGATCGTCCAAGGTTAGACCTATCATGAGCACTTCCAACGAAACCCAACGCCCTGTCCTGATCGGCGGTAAATGGGTAGCCGCTAGTTCTGCAAAGTCCTTCCGTGCGACCAACCCCAGCACGGGTGAACCGATCCCTTCCTCATTCCCTGTGAGCGACTGGAACAGTTGCGACAAAGCATTGGCATCTGCAGCTTCCGCGTTCCGCGAATCACGGAATCTACCTGGCTCGAAAATTGCAGAATTTCTCGACGACTACGCCACAAGGATCGAAGGGGATAAAGATACCCTGGTTGCGTTGGCTCACGAGGAATCCGCATTACCAAAGTCCCCTCGCCTCGCCGATGTGGAACTTCCTAGAACCATCAATCAACTCAGGCTCGCCGCCGAAGCAGCCCGAAATGAATCGTGGCGGATGGCAACCATCGACCGCAAGGCCAACATTCGGTCTTGCTATCGTGCTCTCGGCCCGATTGCAGTATTCGGGCCAAACAATTTCCCCTTCGCCTTCAACAGCATCGCCGGCGGGGACTTTGCGGCCGCGATCGCGGCTGGCAATCCGGTGATTGCCAAAGCCAATTCGTCTCATCCTGGCACCACCGAACATTTCGGAAAACTCGCCGCAGAGGCTTTACACGCGACCGGAATGCCCGAGGGATTGGTGCAATTGATTTACCGCACCTCGCACGAGGATGGAGAACGATTGGTGGCCGATCGACGCTTGGCAGCGGTCGGATATACAGGAGCTCGAACCGCGGGACTCCAACTCAAGGCCGTCGCCGATCGCGTCGGCAAGCCTTTTTACGCGGAGCTATCGAGCGTCAATCCCGTCGTGTTCTTGCCAGGCGCCCTTCGTGAGCGAGGTGCCAAGCTCGCCGAGGAGTTCGTCGGTAGCGGTTTGATGGGAGCTGGCCAATTCTGCACCAATCCAGGATTGCTGCTTCTCATCCGAAGCGCTGAAACCGAGCAATTCACTCAAACGGTCGTCGACAAATACACATCCACCGCTGCGGGCACGTTGCTGTCTCCCAACGTAGAGTCCTCGCTCGTCAAGAATATCCAAGTACTGTCCAACGCGGGAGCTCAACTGTTGACAGGAGGAACCAAAATCAATGGCCCACGCTGCGCCGTCGCCAACACCGTACTGCGTGTCACCGGGACAGAAATGCTGGCCGATCCTCACACCTTCCAGACGGAAGCATTCGGCAATGCCGTCCTCATCGCTGTCTGTGATTCGCATCAACAAATCGTCTCGATCATCGAAGCCCTCGAGGGAAACCTGACAGGAACGATCTATAGCGATACGCAAGGACACGACGATCACGATTACATCAAGATCGCGGATGCCTTGGAGCAACGTGTTGGGCGATTATTGAACGACAAAATGCCCACCGGTGTCGCTGTTAGCCCCGCCATGAATCATGGTGGACCATATCCCGCAACCAGCCACCCAGGATTCACGGCGGTCGGGATTCCAGCCAGCCTCCTTCGCTTCGCAAAACTGACATGTTACGACGCGGTCCGGGAGTCGCGATTGCCAGAGATCCTTAGGAATGAAAACCCAACAGGTTCCACCTGGAGATCTATCGATGGGAAATGGACCACAGGGACCATCGAGTCGGCTTCATAGGCGTGACACCATTCGTGAGTGCGGGAACATGGCGATCCTAATCGACCATGTCCTCCTTCCGATACAACGCAATCTCGTACGGACCCAAAAATAAAAGCAGCAGCGATTGGTCTGCTGCGTAGTTTCTAAACACATCCTTGAGGAAGTAGTCCTCGCCTGGCCACGGGTACGCAAAGACAATCGCAAAGTCGTCGATTCCCAAGTCATGGTCTGCATAGGCGTTGGGGACTTGGTGGAATAGTGACGCGTGGTTGGCTTGTCGTTTGGCCAATCGCTCACTTCCCGGTGGAAGAAAATTCCCGTGCCAAACCTCTGCATCGATGCCTTCACGGCGCAGCCATTTCCGAGCTTCATCGACCAAGAACTCTTCGGCTTCGATTCCGATTGCATCCCAACCGAGCATCGACGCCATCGCGGTAACCACCCCGAATCCACACCCCCACTCGCAAAACAATTTTCCAGGCGCGAGCCGATTCATCTCAACCGCCTCAAGAGCCCTCCAAACATCTCGAAAATCGCATGCTACATACTGCTCAATAGGGCGACGGTACCAAGAATCCCAGTACTTTTGGAGCAAGGCGTCGGCCCTTCCCAAAAATGCCAGCATGTCAGGAGGAACCTCCCGCTCCGGATCCCAGGGTAACGAAATCGACACGAGTTGCGGCTCACCATCGGGCCGCTTGGACGATCGTTTTGCCATTGGGTTTTTCCTCTTCTATCCCTGAGATTGCTTGCTGATCGGTCCTAATCAAAATAAAATCGGGGCGGATCCCCTTTGTGCCTTCCTCGTCCTTCAATCCAACCAGCCTATTTATGCAGCCCTTATTCAGCCGTCGGAATTTCATCGCAACTTCAATCGCATCCACAGCAGCCATCGCTTGTGCAAACTCCTCGCCTATCGCCTTCGCGAAGGCAAAGGTGGAACCATTCAAAATATCGCTGGCACAATGGTCGCTTCACAAGCCCCTGTTCAGCAAGGAGATCGACAATCTCGATTTTGCAAAAATCGCTAAGGAGCGGTTTGGCATCGAAGCTGTCGAGTATGTGAATCAGTTTTTCAAAGACAAGGCCAAAGACGAAAAGTACTTGGCCGAAATGAAAAAGCGGACTACGGATAATGGCGTTACCAATGTATTGATCATGGTTGACGGCGAGGGGGGCCTCGGCAACAGCGACGCCGCCAAACGAACCGCTGCTGTTGAGAACCATTATAAGTGGGTCGATGCAGCAAAGTTCTTGGGCTGCCACTCCATCCGAGTTAACGCTGAAACCGACAAGCCCTACGAAGAGGGTTCTAAACTCGCTGCGGATGGCCTGCGACGACTCTCTGAATACGCGAAGCCACTGGGGATCAATGTGATCGTGGAAAATCATGGTGGACTTAGCTCCAATGGAAAATGGCTGGCAGAAACCATTCGAGCCACCGGCATGGAGAATTGCGGTACGCTCCCCGATTTCGGTAACTTCTATGAATACGATCGCTACCAAGGCGTCACCGACTTGATGCCTTTAGCCAAAGCTGTCTCCGCGAAGAGCTATGACTTCGACGATCAAGGCAACGAATCAAAGATTGACTTTGCCAAAATGATGAAGATCGTTCTGGAGGCTGGTTATCACGGATGGGTTGGGATCGAGTACGAAGGATCCAAACTCAGTCCTGATGATGGCATCAAAGCGACAAAAGCACTCTTGGAAAAGATACGAGCAGCCAGCTAAGTTCCCATCAAGCCCATCTATCAAAAAGCCGGTGGTGCATATCACCCCGGCTTTTTTCGTATGCATATCCATCCGTAATTACTGGCCCCCAGGCGGCACGGGTGGCAAACCTCCCGCAGGCGGCGATGCTGGAGTTCCGCCGAACGGTCCACCTGCCCCGAACCCTGGGATAGGCAGGTTCGGAAGTGGCAGTTGCTGTAAATTCTGCTGCACTCCTTGCTGCATTTGTTGAACGCCCTGCTGGAGCGGTCCAAGCTGATTCGACAATGGGCCGAGTAGCTTGTTCAGCCCGCGGTCGATTTGTTTCTGAGCCACTCCTTGCAGAGCCGAGGTCGCCAAATTCTGGCCGATGTTGACCAATCCAGCGAGATCCAACTGAGGTCGCTGAATAGTACCGCGAATGGGTACTTGGATCTGCTGGCCGGCTAACGATTGCAACGCAGGTGTCTTGTCCACCCAGTCCTTTTGAACTGGTACGCTGGCGATCAGTTCCAGAGAACCATCCACACCCACGGACCCAGAGGTTGTAATGATTACATCGCCAGCTTGAATCTGCATATCGCGGTGCGCCACTCGGCCTTGTTCAACCGCAAATCCAATATTCTGTTCCGGCAGTTGCAACCAGCTGGTCGGCTGACCTCCACCGTCTGCCGCACCGGCTCCACGGCGTAGATTGCGAATCTGTTGCACCAACGCGAGCAGTTGATCTGCCAAAGGTCCTGGCCCAACATTCGCGCCATGAACATGAAGCTTGCCAACCAATGTCTGCCGTTCCCAAGCCGTTGGCATGATCTCAGCGCGATCGATATCGAGACTCAGATTTCCTTGAACGCTCGTGACATCGGCCAATAATGGCGCGACGTACTTGAGCCAGCCTTGGCACATTTGTCGCGTGATTGCAACATTCTCGATGACTCGCTCAGGGGCTTGGCGAATGACCATAGGAGTCGCCGCCAGATCGCCATCCAAATTCCATCGAAGCGTCCCTTGTGATACCGGGAAAGATGCTTGCGATGCGAACTTTCCGTTCTCAATGGTAATAGGAATATCGGTGCCACCGATCTCAATCCCAACAACGTTTGCTCGATCCCATCCAATGCTCGATCTCGCCTGCAAGGAATCAGCCCATTGATTGGTCTTGCTTGACTTCCATGAAACCTCCAACGGCTGTGTTCGCTGGCCTTCGATCGCAACCATTCCACCCGTGTACGGCTTGAGACGCTGTGCAACGCTCGATGCGTCGTAATCGACCTCACCTTTCGAATCGAACTCCACGCCAGTTTTTTCATTCTTGATATTTGCTTGACCGCCATAAGCCAACCATTCAGTTTGCAACATCAGCTGAGGCAGGCTCACATTACCATCTGCCATGTTGTATTCGCCGTCGACGCTAAGTCGAACTTGAGGTTCGTCCCAGAGAACGGTGTCAGCGACAACCGCGCCACCTCCAGTACTGACCAGTTGCGTGGTGGGGCGTGCAGGTGCTCCTTGAGTCGCACGAATATTCTTCCCGTCCGAAACCAATTTCCAAACGACGCGCTGCGGATCAAGCGTCCAATTCATTTGTCCGGTAATATCTCCGGTAACAGTGACCGGTGCGGAGGCGGGGGAGGCACCGGGTAATGCTGGCGATGAAGGCTCCGCCTGCACCGACGCGATCAACCGACTTGGATCGATTCGAAACGCAGCTTGCCCAGTCCTACCCATGGTTTGATTAGGTGTTGCCGCATCCTGAGCTTGGAGCGCGAAAGATTCAGATTGCACGAGCAAGTTGTCCACTTGAAGTTTTGCCAAGTCCTGCGTATCGATTCGTCCCGTAAAACGCCCGATCATTCGGGATTCCTGAAGCGTGGTTCCTGCACTGGTCAATCGGAACGGTTCGGTGGTCCATTCGACCTGACTGATCTCCAAATGCTTGGTGTCGATCGCACCTCTGGCATCGAGTACGCATCGTCCAGCCAATTGCACACCGGGATCGATGCCCGCGAAAAGTTGACCTCGCCGTTGCCAACGGGACAATTCCCCGCTGAACTTCACTTGGAGACCCGCCGCCGGAGCAATACCGAGTTTTGGATCATAAGATGCCAATGACAGTGGTTCCAAGATCTGAACCACCAAGGATTCTTCGTTGGACTTCAAAGAAGCCTGACCGCGATCCACTTGTAAAACAGAAGCCCCATCCAGCCGCGCGATCACTGCAAACTCGCCGTCCCAAGCCGGTTCGTCGAGATTGCCGTTCTTGTGAACAATTCGAACTGGGGTGGTTCGCATGGAACCGTTGGCTGCCAGTCGGTTCCCTTCATCCAGTGTCCATGCAACCGATGCTTGCGCTGAGCCACCCAAGCTTTCGAGTGGCAATACAAACCACTGCGAAAGCCTTTGCTCCATCTTGTCCAAATCCAACTGAGCCGTGATTCGACCATCGCGCAAATCGCCGGAGCCATCAACATTGCAAAACTCGGAAGTACACCCAACCTTGAAACTGGGCGTTCCATTCGCATTTCCAATAACATCCACGGATGCTTGGAGCGCTTGATCCCAACGTATCATCTTTCCTTGCACATTGGCCTGCAAGCTACCCAACTGAAGCTGATATTTGCTGGCCGGTGGCTCCGCAGACGGAGCGGTTAAGCCATTGGAGTTGTTTTCAACTCGGGGACTCCTACGCTGCATTGCATTCAATGACGCAACCCCAGACACGAGTTCTACTTGATCCTGCATCTTCAGCAGATCGGGGGCGACGCGACTAAGCTGTGGCAAATCCAATGTTCCTTGAATGTCCAGATCCGAGTCCGCGATCCACGGCTGGGTGATGTTGGGAAGTACGATCGGCCACGCCAAATCCGCTTTAGCAATGATCGTCCCGACATCGCAATCCAATTTGGCACCACGGGTACTCATCCGGTTCGGCGACATGCTCAAGTCCCCGCTCAGCTTGATCTGTTGCATTCGAGCTCCTCGTTCGCCGAGCAAGGTCGGAGCGGAGACTTGCAATTGATCGAGTTGTGCCGTTTGCACAATTGCTAAAACAGAGTTAGCACCTGGAAACTCAACCTCGGCTTGAACCGTCGCGTGCCCATCCACCCGCTCGATAGGCAAATCGGGAAGCCTGCGTTTAACGAGGCTTATCCATTGGAGCGGCATCCCTTGCGTAATGATGCTCATTCGCAACGCGGCGAGACCTGAAAGCATCGGCGCATTGGGGTTTTGGGTCACAGGCTGCGTTCTCACAGTGAACTGGCCACCTAGCGGAGACTGACCCGGCAACGTGGCTGTTTGAACCAAGACTCCTACCAAGGTCATCGGTGGAATGCTCTGCTCTGCGGTCGGTAGGGGAATGTCAGCCTCGGTGATCTTCATTTCCCAAGCGGTTTGCTCGACGCTGTCCCGAGCATGAACAATCGCATCTGCAATCCGAATTCGTCCCACGTAGCTTGGAGCAGGAGAACGGCTAGTCGTCGGCTTTTCGGACGCGGCAGGCACCGCCAACAGAGGCTTAATCGCCTCCTCGATATTCGTTGTCCCAGGCTGCACATCCAGCAATACCTGAGTGTCTCGTATCGTGATCGTTCCCAGATTCCGAGGACTTACAATCAGAGAGAGCAAATTCAGCTCTGTATCCACGGAGCCAACTTGGACTAGTTCCGCACCTCGGTCGTCGATCAACTTCAGTCCGCGAATTTTCAGAGGACGAAGCCATCCCCCTTCCATCGACGCCAAATCGATCCGCATGGGAGAAATCCCGGCGTTTCGATTGATCAAACCGACGACGAGGTCGCGGTTTTGAAGAGCCATGGGGACTGCCACAATGGGAACCACGACCAATAACAGCAGCATCGCAACTAGGACATACCTTCGTCGGATTCGATCCCTCAACCGCTTCGAACGCGGACGTTCGAAACCAGTGTCTGAAACTCGATGGTCTTCCATGAATCGCATTACCTCAGTCAAAATGACATCATTACTCGTACCAGCCAGACGGTTCGCACGCCGGGAGTGTAGTAGACGGGAGTGTAGTAAAATCGTCGGAACCGGGTCGAGATCATAAATATCACTCTTTGTTTGAGCGGGACAAATTGCTATCCTCGCCGTCGAGCGATGTGCAATTTGAGTCCGCCATCGCACAAGGGTTTCTTCCATCAGTTGTGTAGTCGGAGATGCGAGCATGGATGCAGCGTCAATTGTTGAAATCACCCGAATCCTAGGCCTAGCAGCCGCACTCGTCGGTGGATCCTTCTTCGGTGGATCCTTCTTAGGGGGATCTGCGATAGCCGATGAATCCGATAGCTGTCCTTTGAAGTGCAAGTCACCATGCGGCAATTGCAAACAAGACAGTGAGAGTTGCAAACAGGAGGGAAATACAACCTCTGGGCCAGATGCTAACTCGGTGACAACGAGAAAGAATGCTGCTTGCGAAAGCACCGCCGAAAAAAGCACCGCCGACAACGGATGTGAGAATTCGTGTTGCGAAACCCAATGTCCAGAGATTCAGGAGTCGTCGGCTCGAATCGTCGCGACGAGCACTCGAACCAACTGCAACGTCTGTGAATCGAAGCAAAGCGATGCAGCTTCGGATCCTTTGCTCGTTAAAAAGTCCACAAAGAATCGCAAGCCGCAAACACTTGCGGTTTGGGTTTCGGACCTTTTGACGAATCAACCTCAGATCAAAGCGCATCTGGCTGTCCATGGCGTCGTACCCGATTTGGCATTAGAGCCTATCGTCAGCTGCGGTCATAAGATCTGTGCAGGAAACAAATGCTATGAAGTCGAAGATGGCACTGTTGAAGGCAAGGCATGCGACCAACCGGTCGATGAATCCGATGCGGGTAGTGAAGAAGACCCAATCATCATGGTGCCAGCCGCCCCACCGGTCCCCAACAGCTACCATTTCACGGCCACTACTTCCGAGACTTGGACCGAACCTCCCTCGGAATTATCGGTGGCGGTTCAATCATTGGGTAAATCCCAAGTTTCCGTTCCAGCTTCGCTCCTGCTTTCACTGATGGTGGAACGGGCTGATGCAACCGCACGTCTGGAATTGACTCAGGCGTTGATGGAGGAACGCGAAGCGCATGCTGAGCAAGTTCGACTTCTGGCAGAACAAAACTTGCAGCTTCAAAACCAAATCTCATTGATGGCCTCCCGCATGGAATATTCCAATACTGTCGCGGCCTTGGAGCATCAACGAGCCATCGCGACCAATCATCAATTCGAATCAGCTCCGCATCCCCAACAAGCACCCTCACAAAGCGCGCCCTCTCGCGATGCCTCAAAGCTGCAATCGATCCAAGAAGACCTGACGAACATCCGACGTCAAATCGCGTTGCTGAAATGGCATCAACCAGTTCCATTCGCACCCAGCTACATCGGGGCTAATGCAGCGGACAACGAAAGCTATTCCTGGCGGCAAGCTCGGATTTCTCCGTATATCCCAGTATTCCCGCATGCGAATGCCATCCAAGGCTCTACGGAATGCTCCAGCGATAAAAACAGTGTTGGCACTGAGGTCAAGTAAACTTAAAAATCGAAATCGATGGGGCACTCGGTATAATGCTCGGCGACGAAGAGCTTGCTATCGTCCGTGATTCCGCTTCATGCCTCACTCCAATGCCGTGCCAATGCCCCTTCCTGTTGTCGATCTGATCCGTCATAAGCTCCTACTCCTTCAAGGACGTCTCGCGGTTGTCGAACCCGAACAAGCCACCTTGATGGAGGCGATGGGTCGAGTTCTCGCGCAACCGATCGTTGCTTTTCGGGATAGCCCCTCGATCGATGTATCCGCAATGGATGGGTACGCAGTCCAACTCTCAGATATTAGCCCTGCACCCTTGCCCATTACAGGGACCACAACCGCCGGTTCGATGCCGATGGAACTGCAACCGAAAACCGCTATTCGGATTTTTACCGGCGCAGCGGTACCCCACGGTGCAGAGGTCGTGGTTCCTCGAGAGCATTGCCTTGAATCCGAGAACGAAATCGTGATCGAGGGTGCTGCAAATCGATACTCCCTTGGTACCAACATCCGACGCCGAGCAGAAAATGCGTCTCGCGGTGAGGAAGTACTACAATCTGGATGCCTCATCGATGGGCCGCGCGCTTCTACGATCGCTACTTTCCATGAATCGCGATCCTTCCAAGCTCGCCGCAAGGTGACGGTGTCGATCATCAACACGGGAGACGAACTCATCGAAGCGGGCGAGCCGGTCCAGCCATGGCAAATCCGAGACTCCAATGGCCCGCTGCTGCATACAATGCTCGCTGCAAATTCTTGGATCACCGTCCGACGTATCCAAGCAAAAGACGACGCGGAAGAAATTAAGAATCGCATTGCCGAGGCTCTCAACCAATCCGATGCGATTCTGCTGACAGGTGGCGTTTCCATGGGTGACACCGATCACGTCCCAGGTGCGATCCAAGCTACCCTTTCCGAGATCGTGTTTCACAAACTACCAATTCGTCCAGGGAAACCTATCCTTGGAGCTGTTGGCCCTCGGGGTCAACTGATCATGGGGCTTCCTGGGAATCCGGTGAGCGTTGCCGTGACTTTTCGGCGTTTCGCCTACCCTCTGCTTTGCCACGTATCGGGCCAATCCGGATTGAAATTCTCTTTTTCAGCCCAAGTCCATTCCAGCGACGAGAAAACGTTGGACTTGGTTTGGTTTCGACTGGTCACATTCAAGGAGCCTGGAATAGCCGAGATCCTATCCAACCAAGGCTCTGGGGACCTAGCAGCACTAGGTCGTAGCCATGGCTTTGTCGAAATCCCATCCGGAGCAACATCCAACGGCTCCTTCCAATTCTACGATTGGAAGGGGCTCACGCTGTAATGCATTGATGCGGCGGGATTCTCAACAATTACGCCCCTGCTATCGGATCTTGATCTCTTCGGACATTAGGGCCCAAGCCTTCGGCAACCCACTTTCTGGCTTAGCCAACGCGCGGAATAATAACTTGGTGCCATCCGCCTTGAACCCCTGCCGCGTCATCAATCCCAATAATTGAGACTCCAAGCTTCGCAGCACCGAATCTACAGAATCCGTAGTACCGATCTGGATATCCCCCATCTCGTCGTCGGCACCACCGAGAAATTTGAAGAGATCGAGCCCTGTCGGTGCATCTGGACGTGAGATTACCTTCGGTTTTTCGATCGAAAGCTTCTTTGCAACCATGGCAATGGCATCGTCCAATCCTCCGAGATTATCAACCAATCCTCGCTGCTTGGCTTGCTCGCCCGACCAAACGCGACCACCTGCTAGTGGCTTGATTGCATCAACACTCATGCGGCGAGATTCGCTGGCTAGCTTTAGGAATTGACCATACGTATGATCGATAAAATCCTGCATCCTAGCGATCTCTTCGTCGGTCCACGCGTGATCGATCGAATCCATGGCAGCGGATGAATCCAGATGCACCGTTTCGACACGGACCCCGACTCGGCGGAGGAGTGAACCGAGAGTCACTTTGAGAGAGAAAACTCCGATGGAGCCTGTGATCGTTCCATGTTCTGCGAGGATCGGTTGACCGATGCAGGTGATCCAATACCCCCCCGATGCTGCGACTTCTCCCATCGAAAACACGATGGGTTTCTTCTTTGCGAGCGCATCGAGAGATTGCCGAATCGCTTCGCTCGCCGTCGCGCTTCCACCCGGTGAATTGATGCGAACCACGACGCCCTTCACTTTGTCATCCGCATTGAGTTCCTCGATCAGCTTTACCGTCGGTCCGGATACAATCGCACCCGGGCTGGGATCTTTGCCGTCTTGAATGGCACCACTCAAATGAAGCACCGCGATGGATTCATCTTTCAGCTTGGACGAATCCTTCGGTGGGGACATCGCTTTGGACATCAATTCAAAAATCGAAACCTCACGTTTGGGCTTTGCTTTGGGCTTACTCCATTCGTATTCATCCCCTAGGTTCGCCATAATGGTCTGTTTCATCGTGCCGTAAGGAGCGAGCCTATCGACGAGTTTCGAGGACAAAGCCTCTGCCGGCAGTAGCATTCGCTTCTTTTGCAATTCGCGGACAGCACCGACGGTCAACCCTCGACCTCGCGCGATTCTAGCAACTTGCGCAGCATTGATTGACTCAAGCATCTCGACGTAATGCTGCTTGAGATGCGCAGACATGACTGAATTGGTATAGGGTTCCACCGCGCCTTTGAAGTCGCCTGCTCGCACCACAGATGCGTGCAAACCTACCAGATCCATTGCATCCCTATAGAACATGGACTCCATAGTCGATGACGGCATGTCGATTCCACCAAAATCCGCCATGATCACTTCGTTGCATGCCGAGGCAATCGATAGATGGGTGTTGTCCGCATTTTCTAACCACGCGATCAGTTTTTTACCACTGCTCCGAAGTCGAACAATTCGCCGGTCGATTTCATCCAATTGCGCCGGATTCATCGCCATCGATACATCCGATAGATCGAAGACGACATGCGTTACCTTCTCTTCACTTTCTAATTCGCCAAGATAATCACAAAGCCTATAAAACGATTTTGTCTTACCACCTCCCCCGAAAATCAGCTCGGTTGGATTCAAACTACCAGGGGATGGCAAATCTTCGTAGTTACCGCTTAAGGTCAAAACCCGAACATGTTTCTTGTTATCGTTTTTCTCCGCCCGCGACTTTGACTCACTCCGAGTCGACTTGGGAGGTGCCGCCTCGGATTTGACTTCTGACGTCTTTTCCTCACCCGTTTTCTTCTCTGCAGAACCGTTGTCCTGCGCAGCCGCGTTGGTTTCAGACCCGGTCTCGGAAGGAGTCGTTGCAGCCCCTGCTACCCCAGACGGGTCGGCAGGCTTGTCCTGTGACCAAGCAGTCCCAAAGACGAAGACGCTTACAAGGACAGCCGAAACAATCATGGTGCGAGGCATCCTAAAAAGAATGCGGTTGCATATTCTCATAAAAAACTCCCGAGCGAAAAGTAAAATCATCCGTTGCTCCATCATACCTGGAAGCCCTGCTTGGGAGAATAAATCTCTCTGGAACGAGTGGGGGAGACTTGAGAAATTGACCGTGCAATTCCATTGAGTTTTACTAAAATCTGTCGGATCAGGATCTGTACGAAACAGTCTCTAGGATTCCCCCCAGCAACCCATACCCTCCAATGATCGTTACCATCGACGGACCAGCTGGAGCTGGAAAAAGCTCGGTTGCCAAGAAGCTCGCCAAAGAGTTGGGCTATCACTTTCTGGATACGGGAGCCATGTACCGCTGCGTAACATTGGCATGCCTGGAGCGAGGAATATCGCTGGGTGAGTCCGACAAGGTTGCCGATGAAGCTCAACGGCTCAAAATCGAGCTTTTGGACGATGAAGTCTTTCTCGATGGGAAAAACGTTACCGAGGAAATCCGAACCCCTCGAGTAACCAAAGCGATCAAACAGGTCGCGGATAACCTGCGTGTTCGGGCCGCAATGGTACAATCGCAGCGTCAGTGGATTCAAGGAAAAAATGCTGTGACGGAAGGGAGAGATCAAGGCACCATCGCCTTTCCGGATGCCCCATGCAAGATTTTTTTAACCGCATCTCCAGCCGAACGGGCGCGAAGGCGCGTCCTCCAATTGCTACACGCAGGCATCGACGCCGACTTTGACGAAATCCTGAGGCTTCAAGAAGAGCGGGATAAAAACGATATGGAACGGGAAACCGGCGGGTTGCGTCCTTCCCCCAATGCGTTAACCGTCCAAACCGATGGCATGGATGAATCCCAAGTATTGCAGAAATTGCTTGAGATCGTGCGATCCAGAGTGCAAACTAATCCCTAAAACATCGTGAAGCCTCTAGCAACCACTCGGTTCCTCAAAGACGTTGCATCGAATCCGATAACACCTAGTACTCCAGTCCGCAATGACGAATGCAAATACCACCGAGGGCCAATCCTCCTCAAGCAAGCTTGCTTCTGAGAGACAGGAATCGAGCGTGTCTAGGGTTTGCCGAAAAATCTTTTACCGGTCAATGCGGACACTCGCACGCCTTTTCGCCACCACCGCTTGCCGCAT
>CAIYZV010000357.1 GCA_903930765.1 uncultured Pirellula sp. | reverse complement strand
TAGCAATGCTCAACGAGGACAGGGCGGATTTTCTTTTCGAAGAAATCCAATTGCTCCGCGTTTGGATTGGGGCTAGCACTTTGTTGAGCCATCGCAGCGACGGGAACGAGCGCGACGGCGAGTGCGACGAAGGTTATAAAAAAGCGCGAGGGATGGAGCATGCAAATTCTGCTGCGAAGCGGGGGGCGGGGGTCGTCTGGACGGGAACGCAGTTGGGAGGGACGTTTATTCTACCTCAGTGGGGTGATCCAAGCCATGGTTTTTGGATGGGCTCGAGCTGAGAGGATTTAAGTTATGTGGTCGGAAAAGCGCGGCTATTTGGGCGGGGTGACTTGAAGCCACAGCATGGGCGTCGTGCTGTTGGTCGCAGTGATCGATTGTTTTTCGGATTGTCCCGCATGTTGGATTTCGATCGAGAGGGGGACGGAACAAGGGGCGTTTGGCACGATCGAAAGTTTGACCTTCTTCTCCGAATCTTCTTTCATTTTGGAGACGACCGGTTCGCACGTATACCCTGCGGGCAAGCCTACAACGGAGATGGTGGCATCGTCAGCGAAGCCGAAGGTGCGTTCGAGCGCGACCTCGACTTCGATCGGTTTGTCGGCGGTGCCAGTGACGATATCGTTTGTGATGGAGCCTTTGACGTGAGGAAGTTCGTTTTCAAGATCGATTCGGTAGCGGAACGATGGGCCGAATCGACCGTGAAGATCTCGGACGGCGATCATGTACTTTCCAGCGGCTTGCATCTGATTGCTCAGCACAGGATCACGAATCTCCCCCGAGTCTCCTTGTTTGGCGATCGATTTCCCGGCAGGGTCGAGTACTTCGAGGACGGCATCCATGGAGGAGCCGAGTTCCAACGCTCGGGCTTTGATTTTCCAATGCCCGGCCGCTGTGGTTTCGATCGACAGTACATCTTCGTCGCGAGCGTTATCCATCGCGCCAAAAAACGACGATGGGCCAGCGACCGCGGTAGGGTTGGTCCGGTCGCTGGGTTCGGCAATCGAGGTTGCGTTTTCCGAAAAGCTTTCGGCGGCTTCGTCATAGTCGCCGATCGTGGCGTGCAATCGATAGAGGAATTTGTCGCCACCTGCGTACCCGATGGTGCTGTCGGGCGTTTCGGGAAAGGCGAAGACGCGAACCACATAAACATCATCCCTTGGGCACTTGAATTGCAAGCGAGGGTCCAATCCCAAGGCATCTAGGTTTTGCCCGTACAGGTTACCTTTGGTATCGAGCAATTGAAGCGATGCGTCCATCGGTGATTTCAGATTGCGATGGCCATCGATGGATACGGTGAGGAGTTGGTCTTTAGCAAGTCGGATTCCGTAGTGATCCACATCCCCCGATTTTTGAAGGGCACCGTTGATGGTGATGGCAGGGAGGGTGGGGGAAGCGGGGATATCGATGGTTTGTGGTTGGCGGACATCGTCGTTCGGTTCGACCTCGAGTCCTTCTGGGAATCCACCGACGATGAATCGCAAGAGAGGTGATGCGACCGACTCGTTGTAAAACCGAACGAAGTGAGCACCGGGTTTGGCATCGGGCGCGATGATTACGGAGACTTTACCTGCGGTCTCGGTGGCCAGCCACTGCACTTGTGAAGAGGACGACCAGATTGAGACCGGCCATTTTTCCCATTTGCCGGGAAGTTCGATCGTGACCGTCGTACCTCGCATGCCACCGGCGGGCATTAAGCGGGCTGTGTCGGGAGACTGCGCGAGTGCGGGAGCTGTGGGATCGAGGATCCTTAGGGTTGCGAGAATTAGGAACGCGAGCCAATACAGAGCGCCAGAGCGACGCTGTGTCAGCGAGGTGAGACCATTTGTTGCAAGGATCATCGCGCCTACATCAATTCACGGATCGGCGTTGGGTCGCTGACCAAGTGGGTTGGGCGTCCTGCGGGAGTGTAATAGACTTTGTCCGGATCGATTCCCATTTTCAGGTAGACCGACGATACGAAGTTTTCCGGAGCGAGGATCCGTTCCATCGCGGAGTGTCCTTGACGGTCGGTTGCCCCGATGACTTGTCCGCCAGGGGTACCACCACCGGCGAAGAGGATCGACATGGCATTGGCCCAATGGTCGCGTCCCGGTTTGGATTGGCCGGGTAAGGTGCTGATGGTGGGTGTGCGACCGAACTCGCCGAGGGCGATGACCATGGTGTTTTCGAGCAAGCCTCGGGAGTCCAGGTCATTGATCAGCGCGGCCACGGTTTGGTCCCAGGAGGGCAGTCGTGTTTTGAGGGCTCCGAAGAGATCGGAATGGTGATCCCATCCGCCATCGTAGATCGTCACAAATGGGACACCTGCTTCGACGAGTCGTCGTGCCAGGAGAGCGCGTTGGCCGAAGCTGTTGCGGCCGTACATATCTCGAGTCGCATCGGATTCTGTATCGATGTCAAACGCTTTTTGAGCTTCTGGGGTCGTGATCAATTCGAGGCCTTGGTGGAAGAACTCATCGACGGCGACGACCGGGTCTGCGGAGGCAGGGTCGCTGTAGCGAGGGAGTCGATCGATGATGTGCCTGAGATCGCGGCGGGATTGGAAACGTTCTTCGTTGATTCCGTTGGGTAGTTCCACATCGCGCACACGGAAGTGTTTATTGTTGGGATCGCCGCCGACGACGAATGGAGCGTATTTGGCACCGAGGAAGTTCGGGCCGCCCGAGCGCGACATGCTGGGTATCGAAAAATAGGGTGGCAGGCCGTGGGGTGCGGGGCGTTCTTTGGCAGCGACCGAGCCCATGCTCGGATGGAAGCTGACGAAGGCGCCGCAACCGACGGGGATGCGAGGTGGTGCGCCGGTCATCATGTAGTGATTGCCCGCACCATGGTTGCCTTGGTTATGGCATACCGATCGGATGATCGCGTACTTGTTCGCGATGCTAGCGAGTTGTGGCAGGTGTTCGCAGATTTGGATCCCGGGAACGTTTGTGTTGATCGCTTGGAACTCACCGCGGATTTCGACAGGAGCTTCGGGCTTGGGATCAAAGGTTTCGAAGTGGGTAGGGCCACCATCCATCCATATCAAGATGCAGCTGGCCGGTTTCTTTCCAGGACGATCCAGGGCGCAGGCGCGCTGCAGATGGAGGAGTTGAGACAAGCTGCCACCGGCGAGTCCAGCGATGCCCAGTTGAAGCCAGTTTCGTCTCAGCATGGGTTAATCCTTGTGAGTGAATTCCGGAGAGTTGACCATAGACCAGAGGATATCTTCGACCAATTTCTTGCGGTCTGTATTGGGTTTTCCAAATTCAGCCACCAAATCGGCGATTTCCGTTGGATTGGGGAACCTCGCAAATGCTGCGAGATACAGTTCTTCGATGATTTTTTCGGGCGTCGAGTCGCTTTTTGCGAGGCGTTCGCAGAGACCTTGTTCTGCAGTGATTTTGCCAGCGATCGCGGGTGCGTTCATCAAGTGCAGGGATTGGACAACGGTGGAGTCAGGGAGTCGTTCGCAAGGTGGGTCTTGATTGGCATCGGGTCGACCGAAGGCATCGAGTAGTTCTGATTCCGTGCGGTGGGTCCAGAGTTGCATCGCGCGGGTGCCGACCGGCATTCCGCTGTAGGTGTGATTGGTTTGGGTGATGTCGGTGATGGCGTCTGCCAAGACCTCCGCGCGAAGTCGTTGGCGGTAATGGCGCGAGTAGTTTCGATTGTCACCCCGATTGGTTTCGTTCGGTTCGGAGGAAAGTGAGTAAGCATGGGAACGCATGATCGTTCGGAGCAATTCCTTTTGATCGAATTGGATCGTTCGGAAGTGGGCGGCGAGTCGGTCGAGGAGTTCAGGGTTGCTCGGCGGATTCGTGGCGCGCAGGTCATCGACCGGGTCGACGATACCGACCCCGAACAGTTCGGCCCAAATACGATTGACGGCTACTTTGGCAAAGGTCGGGTTGTTCTCGCTGACCATCCAATCGACCAGCGCATCGCGGGGATCGTCACCTTCTTTGATTTCTGCAGCTGTGCCGCGAAGCGTGGTGGGTGGGAGTGGCTTGCCCGTCAGCGGGTGCTTCACGATTCCACCTTGTCGGACCAGGATAACCTCTTCGCCGCCGGAGATGGGAGGTGACAGTCCGGTCCCTTTGTAGCCGACGTTCGCAAAGAAAGCCGCGAAAGAGTAGAAGTCCTTTTGTCCGTAAACCTCGAAGGGATGCTGGTGGCATTTAGCGCATTCCAAACGAACCCCGAGGAACAATTGGCTGGCTAGGGTTACGATTTCATCCGGTTCACGGCGATCGCGAAAGATCGTAACGGCCCCGTTCTTCCAGGTGCTTCCTCGGGCGGTGAGCAAGCCGCGCACGAACTGATCGTAGGGAAGGTTTTTTCGAAAGGCGTCACGGATCCAGCCATCGAGACTGAGGACTGCTTTGATGCCGACGCGATATGGATTGGGTCGCAGTAGATCGGCCCATTTGTTGGCCCAATTGTCCGCGTACTCGGGTCGTTCCAATAATTGATCGACAAGCCGATCTCGTTTGTCGGGTGATGTATCGAGAAGGAATGCGCGGGCCTCTTCGGGGGTGGGAAGTCGGCCGATGACGTCGATGCTCGCGCGGCGCAAGAACTGCGAATCCGAGATGGTGCCGCTGGGCAAAATGTTTAATTGGCTGAGCCGTTCGTAGATCGCGTCATCGATGAAGTTTTTGCGAGGCAGAGCGCTGTAGGTTTCCGGAGAGACAGGAACTGGGCGCGGGATGGCGGAACTCCAGGTCGCAATATTCCCCATGAATCGGGCCATGATCGTCGCTTCGCCGGGGAGGTTGCCAGCGTGCACAACACCATCGCTGGAAACCCGGATGATGGCTGGTTCGTTGGACTGGTAAGCGCTGGTAGCGGTGACATCGCGCGTCGAACCGTCCGAATAGTGGGCGATAACAGAGAGAGCTCGGGACTCTTGGGGCGCGAGAGGTTTGGGTTCCGGCGAGATGATCACTTTGGTCAGGACCGGGTCGTTTTCGCTGGTACGAAGGAATCCATTGCTGATCCATCGCGAGAGCACCGCGTAGTCGTGGCTGTCGGGTTCCAGGCGTTTGCCACCACCATGCGGTAGTTGCCCGGTCGCTTTTTGAAGGAACAAGCTATCTGCGGGTGAGGCGGGAGAGACCCGTCGTCCCCGGCCATCGGTAACGATGGAGCGGAAATCCATGTCGGCATCGAAACCGAGCAGGGAGAGGGCGAAACCGTTTTGCCCGCGCGATTTGCCGTGGCATGGTCCCGAGTTGCAACCGCGGGCGGTCAAGATCGGTTGAACGTCCAACTCAAACTTGATCGGAACAGGTTCTGTCCCGAGAGAGTTGGACTGGGAGTAGAGCAAAACCAAACCCAAGAAGAGCCGGACCCATGTTCCAAACGCGTAGCACAAGGGCTTCGCGGGGAGCGAGCATTGCGCGATAGGCATTGGCACGAAAGGATGGGTCATGGGCGGGGGGTAGCCGGGGAGGCTTGGTAGGTGGGAAGCGGGGTGCGGGATGGTGCACCCCCACTATGGTATAAGATAATCGACTGATGGTATTGGCGGGAACCAAAGAAGTCTGGCAGGAGCTGAGATTTTCTCGAAAACGCTGAGGAGTTGTACACTTCCGTGGTGACTTACGTTTGCGAGAGGCACGATTTCAAGGTCTGATTCCAAGGAATGTGATGTTTGCAACGAACTTCTCCTTGGAGGAATTGTGGGTGAACAGGTTTGCCAATGCATTCGGCACGCCATATGCTTCAACCGTAACGATAGTTCCGGGTGAGTGCCAAGTTGGCGCAGCGGAACTGTTCGAATTGTTTTGGTCAGTTTTGTTTTGGTCAGTTTGAAACCCTTTAGGAGACGATCCCACGTGATAGGTTTCGCATATATCGGTTTTGGATACTTTGATTTCAAGTATCTGTTATTCGCACTGCCGGGATTGCTGTTGGCGATGTATGCGCAGTGGAAGGTCAGTTCGGCGTACAGCCAGATGGCACAGGTACCTGCGCGGATGAGCGGTGCGCAAGCGGCGCGTCGGATTCTCGATGCGGCTGGACTTGAGGATGTTGAGATTGAACAAGTCGGTGGTCATTTGTCGGACCATTATGATCCGTCCTCCAAGGTGGTTCGTTTGAGCCCGGAGGTTTACAGTGGTTATTCGATGTCCTCGGTCGGTATTGCTGCGCACGAAGTCGGGCATGCGATCCAGGATGCTCGGCACTATGCGCCGCTGGTGATCCGAAATTTGGCGGTTCCTGCCGCGAGTTTTGGTGGGAACATGGCATCGATCCTGATGATGATTGCCTTCGGGTTCATCATGGCTGGGATGGCCAAGTTCGGAAGCATCTTCCTGCTCCTGGGCATCGTTGGCTTTGGTTTGACGGTGTTCTTCCAGTTGGTGAATTTGCCGGTTGAGTTCGATGCAAGCTCGCGGGCCAAGACCGAGTTGGTGTCGCACGGGATCATCTCGGGGAGCGAGTTGCCTTATGTGAGCAAAGTGCTCAACGCGGCCGCTCTGACCTATGTGGCGGGAACGCTTTCATCGGTCATGACGTTGGTGTACTACTTGATGCAGTACGCGGCCATGTCGGATCGAGATGGCTGATCGTCGCTGCGTCGAACAGTTGTTTCAGCAACGCCTCGAGTTACTTCGAGGCGTTTTTTTTGGTTTGATGGTAAATGGTTGTTATTGCGTTGTCCGGCTATTCATCTTCGATTCGCGAGGGTACGCGAGCCAGTGAATCAGGCCACGCGGCAACGTGGGTGCCTTTCCAATCGAGCGTTGCCGCGATTCTGCGAGCGGCATTGAGGATCGATGGGGATGCGACGAAGTACGTATACGCCGTGCAGGAATCGGCCGATTGGTTATCGGCTATATGGTGTACTTCGATGGTTCGGCGGAGGTAGGGACCTGAGTCGGTTCGTGGGTCGTAGCCTTCGATGGAATCGAGGGTTTGCAGTGTGGCGGGCATATGTTGCGGGTGAAGGGTCCAAAGTTCACCGAGCACCCAATCGGAACCTGCTGCGATACCGGGATAGCTTCCTAGGTCATAGAGTTCGCCGCGTGTGACGGCGGTCTCGATCGCGAGGGGTGGATGCGGCCACAAGCGTCCTCTGAGTTGATGTTGCTTGAGTGTTCCGTAGACGAAGAGGGAGTTGACCATCATGGACTTGATGAGGGGCTAGAGGCGATCTGTGTTGCGATGTTTAGGATTGTCGAGGAAGGGAACCCGCGCTGCAAGACAAAGGGCTCGGCCATCGCATGCTCGGATTGTGCGATGGAGCGGGCGATTGAAGACAGGCATGGCGGAATGGCGTGATAGCAGCGGGTGGGGTGGCCAAAAAAGAAGGGGTGGTGCTTATCGCACCACCCCTTCGAGGTTTTTACCGACGCACGGTTGCCGTTGATTGCAACGATGCGATCGTGAGATCTGGATTACTCGGATTGAGGAATCAATGGACCTTCGCTGCCAAGACCGCCCTTGAGTTCGGCTTGCTTGTCGGCTTTGGCTTGTTGATGTTGCTGTTCCTTTTCAGCTTCGACGCGATGTTGTTCTTCGGTCCAATCGACGCGACGTCGGGAGAGCCCGATCTTGCGTTCGTCGCTATCGACTCGAAGGACTTTGACTTCGATCTCGTCACCGACCTTGACTACATCTTCTGGGTTCTCGACTTTGGAGTCGGCGAGTTCAGAGATATGGAGAAGACCTTCCAGGTTATCCTCGAGGCCGACAAAGACACCGAAGTTGGTGATCTTTGTGACTTTGCCTCGGATCAATTGACCTGGCTTGTACTTCTCAGGGATGGTGGTGTTCCATGGATCATCGTCGAGTTGTTTCATACCGAGAGCGATACGGCGGCGAGCTTGATCGACGCTGAGGACTCGGCATTTGACTTGT
>CAIYZV010000356.1 GCA_903930765.1 uncultured Pirellula sp. | reverse complement strand
TTCCGGTACCTACGGATCCAGGAATACAAAAAGCCGCCGGTAGGACCGACGGCTTTTTTGAGCTCTTAGGTTCGGGATACTACATCACCGAAACGGGACGATCGATTTCGAGTTGGTCGCATACTCGCTCGAGGAGCCGATCGGTGGTGAATGGCTTTTGCATGAAGTCGTTCGCACCAGCCATACGCAGATCCGCGATCTTGTCCGCATCAACCATCCCCGAGATGCATAGGATCTTGACGGAGTCCATGGTCCGATCCGATCGAACACGTTGGCAAACTTCGCGACCGTTGATGTCGGGCAGCATCACATCGAGAACGACCAAATCTGGCCGAAACTCTTTGACTTGCATTCCAGCATCGAAGCCATTGTTGGCGGTACGGATATCGAAGCGGCCATCGCGTTCGAACGTATCTCGCATCAAGTCTACGAGGTCTTGATCGTCGTCAACGATCAACAGCTTCTTTTTGCCGCTTTCAAGCGCATCGGTCGGAATGCCGTTGTCTTTCATGAAGACGAACAGTTGGTCTCGCGGAATCCGTCGAAAACGGCTTCCAGGTACGCGGAATCCTTTCAGCGAACCATTGTCAAAGCAACGAATGATCGTTTGTTGGCTGACCTTGCAGATCTTGGCAGCCTCGCCGGTCGTAAAGACTGTTTTTGTATTGGACATGGAACTCAACCATCCTTGTTGAATGTTCATAACCGTGCGAGCCAGCCGCATCAGCATTGTGCCTGACGCATCGCCCAAACGGACTCGATCGGTGTATCCTGCGACTCCAACCAGGCCAGCCGAGTTTGCCGAACTTGCCTTGGTCGGGTCGGAGGATAGCTAGTTCACGAAAGACGGGTCAATACGGATTCAAGCCAAGTAGAAAAAACAGTCTTAACAAGATACGCAGAAGGCGGGCTATAAACGGGCGTGGTCGGCTTTAACGCCTACTTTCTCTTGGGATTTTGTGGGGTTTAGGCAACTTCAAAGCTTGTGAGAAGCAACCCATCGATGGAAAAATCCCTGCAGGATTCGGCGAAAAAGTTGCTGAATCAAAGGGACAGGACGTACTTCAACAGTTCGATCCTCTGCCGTTCATCGAGTGTCTCCAGCAATCCCACAGGCATGAACGAGTTCTCGGAAACCCGTATTTCCTCCATCGAGTCTTTGTCGATCAGCAAGGTATCGGTAGTCGTCCGGATTTCGATCGAGGCGTCGCTCTCTCGCACCACCAGCCCGGTGATGACTTGACCATCATTCGTTCGAATCACACGAGCTTGGTAGTCTCGTCCGATGACCGCGTTGGGATCGATAACGTTTTCAATTGCATAATCCGCCCCTTTGGCACCGGTTCCTTGAAGCTTGGGTGCGAACTCGACGGCACCCTTCTCCAAGGAGTGGCACGAGGCGCACAGCTTCTGGAAATGCGCTCTACCGGCATTTCCATCATACGCCCAAAGCGGCGCTGCTTTGTAAGCTTCGGCGGTCTTGCGGATCTCCTCTCGCAATTGCTCCGAGCTCGGCCGGACTTGCCCCCACACCCTAGCCAACGACTCCGAAAGCTTGTCGTCTCCTAACTGTGAGATCTGCCGAGCGTAAAATGCCGTCAATCGATCTTTGTCCAAGTGCTCACGTTCAATCGCATCGAGCAATTGGCTCGCCCAAATGGTACGGCTTGATAGCAATTCCATAGCCGCCGCAGAAAGCTCTCCGTTCCAATCTTTCAACCTGCCGAGAACCGATTGTCCGATCCGCTCCGAATCGTATTGCCGAAGGAGCGGTAGTGCTTTGATCGCCAACTCCGGGCGATCCAATTGATCCAGGAGGACTTGAACATTGTCCGGTTGGTTGTCAAAGGCCAACAGCGATATCGCGTGGAGTTTTTGCGGGAGCGATTCGGTAGATCGCAATTGCTCTCGCATGCGATCGAACAGCGAATGATCCAAAACCTGCGCCCCGATTTGCTCAGCGGCACGTCGAAGTTCCATGTCGGAGGACTGGTACAAGGAATCCGCGATCGCCTCCCAGTTCCGAGGTGCCTCGGCAACCCGCGTTCCCCGCAGGGCGTATTCGAAAAGCTCCAAGAGTTTCTTTTGCTCCGATGGGTCCGCAGCGCCGATTGCTGCCGCGATTTTCTCTCGCCCGTCCAGCGAATTCTTTGCCGCGAACCAAAGGATCGAGTCGCGAACCACGGGAAGCTCGGTCTTTTGCGCCAACTCCAGGGCGCGAGCCTCGTTTCCATCCCAATGTGAAGCGAGACCTTGCCAAATCATCACTGGCAAATCTCGGTCGACTTCGTTTTCGGACTGCAGTGCCAGCTTCGAGCCTAACACCCACGCTTGGTCGGGGTCCAATCGGGTCATCGCACTGGCCAAATACCGACGCACGAACAACGATGGCTCGCTCTCGGCGAGTTCGATCACCATCGAGGCAGAGGCATCCGATGCGTGTTCGGTGAGTGCCTGGACAGCCCACGCCCGGACAAACTCGTTAGGATCGCGCAGCAACTGCTTTCCAAAATCGAGGGAAAAGGTCCCCGTCGCTATCAATGTCCAGATCGCCCGAAGTCGGTCGTGGTCACTATCGCCAGCGCTAGCTGCGTTTTGCAATTCCGTGACGATATTGCGAGGAAGTGGCTTCGCAGCGTATCGCGTTGCCAGTTCGAGCCGAGCGGCACGCGCATGCCAGTCGTTGGGATGCTGCTGGGCGGCTACCAGTTCCCGATCGCTGGCCCGACGATAATCCACATGCGCAGGTTTGTAGTTCGCGTCGTACTTCATCCGATAGATACGACCATTCCCTCGATCCCACTGCTCGACGTTCGGATTATGACACAAACGGGGATCGTACCAATCGGTCATGTAGACCGCGCCATCGGGTCCCAGCATGAGATCGACGCCAATGAATTGCGGGTCGGAACAAAACAGAAGATCTTTTCCCGCGTGGATGCTGTTGTAGCCACCCGCCTCACGGCGATTGATTTGGTGGTTGAGCTGATGGCCATGAAGGTTATGGGTCAACAAATGGTTGCGGTATTCGGAGGGCCAATTGTCCCCCAAATAGATCATGGTGCCCACATGCGAGTGACCACCATGAACGTCCCCTGTACCCGGTTTGCCAGCCCCACCCTCTCCGGAATCGTAGCGAGCGGAGGCGAGCAAGAAGTTTTGTAGATGGGGATGATTTCGCAGTCCGTTCGAGGAGATAAACGGTGCGTAACCCCCGTTGACTTGATTCCAGTAATGCCCGCCGAGCATCACATGCGTTGTACCACCTCGCCCCCAAAAGCTTCGGCAATGCGTCATGAACAATTGCCCGTGCATGTCGTAATCGAGCCCCCACGGATTGCTCCCTCCGTGGGCAAACACTTCGAACACATTCCGCGTAGGATGGTAACGCCAGACCCCAGCGGCCAAATACTTCCGATCTTTTGATTCGGCACCTGGCTTTCCGATGCTCGATGTGTTGAAGACACCTTGGGTACCATACAGCCATCCATCGGGTCCCCATAAAAAACTATTCAATGTTTCGTGCGTATCGCCGAATCCAAAACCGTCGAGCAGTACGACTGGTTCCGAGTCAGGACGATCATCTCCATCGCGGTCTGGAATAAATAAAAGTTCGGGGGCGGCACCGATCCAAACGCCACCATACCCAATCTCGATACCGCTGGCCAAATTGAGCCCTTCCGTGAAGACCTTGCGCGATTCAAAGCTACCATTCGCGTCGGCATCTTCCAGGATCACGATGCGATCAAGTCCTTCTCCGGGTGGTCGTTTTTGTGGGTACGAGTGCGCCTCAACCACCCACAATCTCCCGCGGCTGTCCCAAGCAAAGGCAATCGGCTGATGAACTCGAGGTTCACTGGCGATCGCATCGACAGAGAAACCGGGTGGTACAAACATACTCCCCAACGTCGCTTGGGCCGCGCGCTGGTCTTGCTCTGACCCGGTGATTACATCGTTCCCAACCGCGTTGGGACGTAGCGTATGCAAGATCGCATTGAACGTAGTCCGTTTCGATGTGTCCGGCTCGATCGCTACCGGCGGCGCATCGTAAAAACGGAAGTCGTCAAAATTCAAATGCCCCCAGCCACCGGCGTTTTCGTCGACGAGTCGCACAGCAATCATCGCATCTTGGATCGATCGCAGATCGATCGCCACGCGCCGCATCTGCTCGCGGTTATTGCCGACGGCTTGCGCATGGACCACCGGGGGTTCCGTTTCTGATTGATATCGGAGTATTTCAACACGCGTACTGACCGCTTCACCACCCGAAAGCAAAAATCCCGCATAGGGATGGGTTACGCGGAACCAGGGGGACTGCAACGTCCCCACCGCCGCGTCTTTTTCGAGCTCATAGCCACCGATAAAATAATCACCGACCTTGTTGCTAACCTGACCAGGCCAGCGCTGAGAAATGCCATCGACCTTGACCGGTTGTCCCCGAAACGCCGTCCCGGTCGCCTGCCACCCATCCAGATTCCCCGTTTCCAACCCCAAGTTCAACTTTTCGCCTTGGGCATCCGTTGGAACCAATCCTTCTTTCTCTTGCGATGACACGGCTTCGTCATTGCCGAAGTCCATCGCTGTTAACCGATCGCTGTCCGATGCCTGAAGCGTTTCCAACCATAGATCTTTGAATTCGATGCGCGTTTCTGGTCCGCTATGGAGTTGGAGCGCCAAGGATCCAGAAAGATCCCGCTCGCCCGCCTGTTGATCCCACAAGGATGAGAATAAACTTCCATTCACATACACGTCGATCCGCTCTCCGATCGCGACAATCCGATAATCGTTCCACTGGTTCTCCCTGACGAGAACTGGAAACTGATGGAGGGGAGCAAAGGTTTGCTGCCGGCGTTTCCCATCGGGAGCAATATGGACCCGGACTCCTCGTTCGACCAGCAACGCTCGACCATGTTCATCGTAGATTCGACCCAACCAAGTCGATCCCATGTCGAGGTCTGCTTGGTAACCCGACACATGATCGACGTTTTCCACTTGGCAACGAATCTGGATTCCTGAGTTGGCCGCTGGCAAGCCTGTCAAACGGAACGTCAAATTCAGTTCAAAGTCATTCAGTTCTCCACCGCGGTACACCAGCCATGTGTTTTTGTTTAGTGTCTTTCCTGGAGGGATCGAACCTACGATCGAACCGGACTCCACATGCCAATGCACAGGATCTCCTTGCCAACCCTCGAGAGTCACGCCATCGAAAAGCCGTTCCCCTTTCGGGCGTTCTTCCGCACGTGCACTCCGTGGAAATGAATCCAGCATGGCAGCAGCACAGCACGCGGCGATTAGGACGCCAGCCGGAGAGATCCAGGGCTTGGTTGCAGCCCGTGATACACGATTGTTTTGCATGGGGACAGTTCTTTTTTAAACGGGACCGTAAGAATACCTCCCTAGGATAAGCGCAACGCATTCCGTTTCCTATGGGCAGCCCAAACAAGACAATCAAGTCACCAGATACGCATTCGTTGAGGATTCATGCCTCGCAAATCGATTCGCAATTCGCTTTTCGCAATACACGCCGCACTCACGGCGTTCAAGCACGGCACACCCCGACTTGATTTGCCCTGCGCAATCTGCCGCGATTTCTCGATTCGGCCGCAAACAAGTTGCGGGCTAAAACACACGAGGCGTTTTGCGGCGAACGAGGGGCTCGAGAAACGTGCCAGCCTTCGAATTACTAAGCAGCGCGACGGCGGTCGGCGACTAAGCAGCGCGACGGCGGTCGGCGACGGGTGTCGCTTCTGGCGTTCGCATCGGCAGCGTTTGGCCTGCAAAGCCTTGGCGAGCGTGTTCTACACGATCGCTTAATCGTGCGACCAAAGATCGGTCGCGAACTCCGAGAACCCAGCCGAGCCGTTCTGCAGCTAGCTTGGGATTCATCAAGCCCGTTGCCAGATGCCCAAGCCGTCTCGCCAATGGCTCCAACTCAACGCCCGAATCCGGGATCTCGCTGTAGGCGCACGCGATCATGCCACACCCTTTGCCAATCTCGAAGTTCGAGATGGTCGGGGAGAGCGAACGCAACGTGGACGTTACCAGCGACTCTTCGGCGACCTCAAACCGCAATTCGAGTGCGTTCATCAGCAGTGCCAATTCGAGGTCGATCAGGTCTTGATGAACCGCACCGGACCAACCACCCATCTTCAAGACGGATTTTCGGCGCAAGATCGTCCCCGCCAATATTGGACCACCGCTCGACTTGGCCTTCTTTGCCAATCTTCGATGGGGCAACTCTCTTCCATCGAGACCGAAAAGGCGATCCCCTGAGTTCGTGTCGAGGACCGGAACGCATACGGCGTGCACCTGGGGATCTTGCAAGAGCTCGATGGACGCATCGGACCAGCCGACCTCTACCTGAGTTCCAGGCAGGAGGACTTGCACGAACGGCGAGCGAGCAGACGCAGCGGCGACATTGAGTTGGTCGGCAATGGATAGACCGAGTTCGGTCTCGATCACGACCGCTTCATCGTCCCCCAATTGATACGGGTCCGAGTATTCACCGGAGTGAACAAGGATCAATTCGTGATCGTCCGTTTTCGCCTCGAGCACCGAGAGGAGCGTTGATTCCAATGCAGCTTCGTCACGTTGGAAAGGGACGATGATCGACAGTTGCGGCACTTGCTGAGCCTCCGGCGAATCGTTACTAACGGCCAAGAATGTGGCAGGTTACGCAGTGAAGATCGGCGGGATTGCTCTTTCAATTCAGCCAATTCGAGCTTTGCTGGATAGTGAACCTTGGCAAACTGTAAGGCCAACCTCATCCCCCAATTGCTTCGCTAGCTATAAATCCATCGATGGCATCAGCGATCGGTCCTGGATTGCTTTCCTGTCGCGCGGGTATTGCTGCTCAGTGGCCGTGACCAGTGACCACCAAACTGCGTCCTTTGGCCCTTCTCTGGTTTTCCTAGTCTTTTCGGGTAGTTTTCGGCGGCGAAGGGGTTTGTGCTGGGCGATCGATTGCGGTAGGAACGGGGTGGAGCCATAATAATGGAGGTGCTTGAGTCGATATACAGAGTCGCTCTGCACATCGTCGCTTTGAGCACTTCGCGCACGTGCGACCCCGCCAACGTGTTTTTTCCCGCCTGACGACGTCCTGTCCACGCCAGAGGCCAGACGTCTCCGCTGAGAAGAGCTTACCCAACTTCATGGAACGTTTATCTTTTGGTTTACCTAGCAACGTTGCAGTCATTTTGGTCGCGGCCTTCGTGGCTTCGTCCTGCGCGCCCCATTTGACGGGGACTGAGCCGATCGACTTCAACCGCGACATTCGTCCCATCCTGTCGGAAAACTGCTTTTACTGCCACGGGCAGGACAGCAATAAACGCCAAGCGGGATTGCGGCTCGACCAGCGTGAGGAAGCGATCACCGCAGGGGCAATCCAGCCCGGCGATTTGGGAGGGAGTGAATTGATCGCTCGTATCGACTCCACCGATCCGGAGTTGGTGATGCCACCTCCCACCTCCAACCGTCGCGTGAATGATGCGCAGAAGGCATTATTGAAACGCTGGATCGAAAGCGGTGCTGCTTACTCGAAACACTGGGCATTCGAGGCCCCCAAAAAACCAGCGTTGCCTGTTGCCAGTGACTCGGACTGGGCAATCAACCCGATCGATAGGTTCGTCGCCGATGGCCACCAGCGTCAATCGTTGAAAGCATCGCCTGCCGCTGACCGCGCCACAATCATCAAGCGACTTTTTTCGGACTTGGTCGGTCTGCCGCCCGAACCTGAGGAAGTCGATCGCTTTGTAAAGAACAACGATCCGCTCGCGTACGAACAACTCGTCGACCGATTGCTTGCGGAACCGGGCTACGGACAGAGGATGGCATTGCCGTGGTTGGATGCGGCACGTTATGCCGACAGCAATGGCTTCCAGCAGGATGGTGATACGTGGCAGTGGCTTTGGAGAGACTGGGTCGTACGGGCTCTCAACGCCAATTTGCCGTTCGACCAATTCACAACATGGCAATTAGCAGGCGATCTCATGCCCGAGGCAACAACGGATCAGAAGATCGCCAGTGGGTTCAACCGAAACCACTTGCTCAACGGCGAAGGTGGAGCGATTGCCGAAGAGCAACGTTTCGTCATTCTATTCGATCGCATCGACACCACCGCCACGACGTGGTTAGGCTTGACGATGGCGTGCGCTCAATGCCACGATCACAAATACGATCCGATCACGATGGTTGATTATTACTCGCTGATGGATGCCTTCAACCGTGTTCCCGAAAGTGGAGTGCCGCAGTACTTCTCGAGTCGCATTCGGGTCGCAGCCCCGTTTATCGAACTCCCTTCCGAAGACAATCTTCAACGCATCCGTGATTTCGAACAAAGAATCGATGCGTTGCAGAAAGAGTCTCAGCCATTGCTCGATGCGGCGTTCCACGGATGGCGGCTCAGCGTGACCGGAGCGACATCCGGTTTGCCTGAAACGATCGCAGCGATTTTGAACAAACCCGATGCGGATCGCAGCGACGAGGAGAAGAAGAATCTCGAATCCCTCATCCGCAAGCACTTCGACGAAAAACTGGTGGGGGCACTCCAAGGCAAATTGGCTCCGCTCGGACAACTTCAAGGAGTCCGCAACGAATTATCGAACTATCGAAACGATCAAATGCCCCGGGCGATGATCATGAGCGACTCTCAACCTCGCGAAACGCACGTGCTCGATCGAGGAGAGTACTTGAAACCGACAGACAAGGTGAGTTTCAATACGCCTGGCTTTCTCCCTCCGCTCCCGGCCGATGCTCCTCGCAATCGCCTAGGGCTAGCGCAATGGCTCGTCTCGCCCGAACATCCGTTGACGGCTCGCGTTCAAGTCAATCGTATCTGGCAACACTTCTTCGGGCTGGGCATCATTAAAACCACAGAGGATTTCGGCGTGCAGAGCGAGTATCCGGGCCATGGAGCACTCCTCGATTATTTGGCAGTGGATTACCGAGAGTCCGGTTGGGATACCAAACGCATGCATCGCCAGATCTTAGCGAGCGCGACTTATAGGCAATCCAGTCGGGTTCTGCCTGAGGTCAAACAATTCGATCCGGAGAACCGCTGGTTTGCCCGCGCGAGTCGCTTCCGCATGCCGTCGATGGTGCTTCGCGATTGGGCCCTTGCGGCCGCCTCCATGTTGGATCGCCGCATTGGAGGTGCACCTGTTTATCCTTACCAACCGGAAGGGATTTGGGACTCCTTAGCAATCACCAAGGAGCGGGATTTTACCTATCCCAAATCTCAAGGTGCTGATTTGTACCGACAAGGCCTGTACACTTTCTGGCGACGCACAGTCGGTCCAGCCAACATGTTCGACGCATCCAACCGGCAGTCCTGCAGGGTCCGGTCCTCGCAGACGAGCACCCCTCTGCATGCCTTGACCACCCTCAACGATCCGACATGGGTCGAAGCAGCAAGGGGCTTGGCTCAGAACTGTTTGCGCAGCTCGCAAAATATCGACGAGCAGTTGCAGTTCGCTACCCGCCGCATCCTGGCGAGGAGCCTCAAGGGTGAGGAGATAGATATCCTGCGGCGCGCGTATCAAAAACAACTTGCGTTTTATCAGACCGACACCGAGGCAGCGACCAAGCTCCTGTCCGTCGGGACTGCGCCGCGGGATGCGAGCCTCGACAGCACGGCGCTCGCCGCAATGTGCAACGTATGCTTGACATTGATGAATTTAGACGAAGCCCTTTGCAGAGAATAAACCCGGCGATGATCAACGATACGATGCTCAAAGATTTTTTGTCGCAAAACGAAGCCCGTGTAACCCGGCGCTCCTTGTTCGGGTCCACCGCCAGCGGTGTCGGCCTGGCAGCGCTCGCGCATTTGATGGGAAAAGAATCGGCGACCCAGGCGGCCGAGCGATCGGGGCGAGAAGCGGGGTTGCCGGGTCTGCCTCACCATCAACCAACCGCAAAACGGGTCGTCGTGCTCTGGCAAGGAGGCGGGCCCTCGCACGTCGATCTGTTCGATGAGAAACCGGTCATGGTCGAACAGGCCATGAAGGATATCCCCGATTCGGTGCGCGGTTCGACCCGTCTATCGACCATGTCCAGTGGCTACGCCAAGTGGCCTTGCTTGCCCGCCATCAAGCCATTCCAGAGCTACGGCCAGTGCGGCATGCGACTGAGCAGCATGCTTCCAAATGTCGGCAGCGTCGCCGACGATATCACGTTGATTCGATCGATGTACACCGAAGCGGTCAACCATGCTCCTGGCGTCACCTTCTTTTTAACGGGCGCCCAAGTCCCCGGTCGTCCCAGCTTGGGAGCTTGGTTGTCGTATGGACTAGGAAGCGAGACCGACAACCTTCCTACGTTCGTGGTAATGACCTCCAGCGATAAAGCCAAAACGTGCGGGCAATTGTTCTTTGACTATTACTGGGGCAACGGCTTTTTACCCAGTCGCTATCAAGGAGTTCGGTTTCGGAATACCGGCGACCCTGTCCCTTATCTTGCCAACCCCAACGGAGTATCTCGCGAGTCCCGCCGCGCGATGCTCGACGATTTGGCCACCCTCAACGCGATGCACCTCGCCGACTACGGTGATCCAGAAATCGACACTCGCATCGCGCAGTACGAAATGTCGTACCGCATGCAGACCAGTGTTCCTGAACTGCTCGACTTTTCGGATGAATCCGCAGCAACCATCGAACGCTATGGCCCGGACGCCTTGAATAAAGGGACCTTCGCCAACAATTGCTTGATCGCCCGAAGATTGCTCGAACGGGATGTGCGTTTCATCCAGCTTATGCATGCTGGCTGGGACCAGCACGGAAACCTGCACACGCAACTCGAAGAGCAGTGCAAAGACACCGAAGGTCCAGCCGCGGCGCTCGTGAAAGATCTCAAGGAACGTGGCATGCTCGAGGATACCTTGGTCGTATGGGCGTGCGAGTTCGGCCGAACACCTTTTGGACAAGGGGACCCGAACAAACCTACCGGCCGAGATCACTTCGGCCGCGCGTTTTCGTGGTGGATGGCCGGTGGCGGTGTCAAGGGGGGGCACGTCGTTGGTTCCACCGACGACTTCGCTTGGAATATCACCAATGCACCCGTGCATGTGCACGACATCCAAGCAACCATCCTGCATTTGTGCGGCATCGATCACGAACGTTTGACGTTCCGCTACCAAGGTCGACAGTATCGCTTGACCGACGTCCACGGAAACGTCGTTCGGGATGCACTCAAGTCCTAACCGCCAAACTGGCAACATCGAAAGATTGGACGGCAGCCTGCTGTGTGTTGGAATGGCCGACAGACGAAAATTTTTCTTTTTTGCGATCGACCAGGATTACGTCGCAGCACGCCCTCTTTTTTACAGCGGATTTCACCTATCCGCCCGTGAAATCGACCTCTCGAGACCACTCTTCGGAAAAACCGATACAACCGGCCTGTTTGCTATATCGGTGTTAATCCTATAATTCCGAAGCTTGTGTTGAGCCGCTAAGGAAAGATCGCGCGAAATTCGCTACCCGTAATTCGAGCGCACCCTAGCCTGCCGACCGTATGCAAAGCTTGGACACGACACGTGCAAACTTTTCGAACGTAGTCTCCGACTGTTGCCCTGAAGAAATTTTGACAGTCCTGCTACCGGAACGCGTTTTGCTGTATATATGCTCCATGCTATGCGGACGGCCGATGATCAAGGCAACCAGGAACGCCGTTTTCCTGGCCACATGATTGATTTGGCCCAACGAAGCGAATTGGACTGTGCCCGCTTTGGCGCTCAACGCACTTCGCGTTTGCAACGCTGAACTTGAAAGGAAGGATTGAGATGTACGAACGATTTACTGACCGCGCCCGCAAAGTCATGCAGTTGGCCAACCAAGAGGCCCAGCGGTTCAACCACGAATACATTGGTACCGAGCACATCCTTCTCGGACTCGTCAAGGAAGGAAGCGGTGTTGCCGCCAACGTTCTCAAGAATCTCGATATCGATTTG
>CAIYZV010000355.1 GCA_903930765.1 uncultured Pirellula sp. | reverse complement strand
TTTCGTACGCGATAAAGGATGGGGGATGGGGTCACAGGTTGGTGCGATCCCCAGCGCGGTTGGAGGAAGAAGCGTGACGCTCAGTCATGTTGGCAAAGTTTTTCCGATCAACGAGGTAAACCTGGATCGATGGCGTGGGTGGTGGCGCTACATTACCACCGATCAAATCCTTGTCTGGGCACCGGGATGCTTTGTGGGAATGGCGTTACCGGCGTTGCTTTCGATGCAGTTTGCTGCATCGACCACGGTGACCAGCGAGCAAATGAGTGTTGCGCAATCGTTGGTAACCGCGGACGGGATTCGACACTATGGTTTCGGACCAACCTTGTCAAAACTTCTATGGATAGTTGCTGTCCTGACGGGATTGATGGTCATGCTTCCGAGCCAGATGTCGATCCTGGACGATTTCGCACGCCGTTGGACCGATGCGATCTGGAGCGCTAACCGACGCGTTCGCGAAGGGATGAAATCGGATCAGGTCAAGATGATTTACTACGCGATCTTAGCAACCTATTTGCTTTGGTCGTTCCTATGCACATTCTTGTTCAGCAATGCTCCTAAATTGATGACGGATTTCATCGCAAACTTCAACAATCTCGCGATCGGCGTGACCGCTTTTCAGATCCTTTGGATCAACACTCGTTTGCTGCCGCGCGAGATTCAGCCTCGGTGGTATCAACGGCTCGGATTGGCCTTCTGCGGGATCTTTTACATCGGACTAGCGGTCTTGGTATTCCAATTCAAGATTGTTCCGTATTTGTGGGGGAGTTGAAATTGCGCGTGGAATCAAGCTTTGTCAAAGAAACGGCGAGCATGACATTGGTTCTGAATATCATCGAGGATGGTTCGGAACAGCGATTACGATTACGAGTACCGTCCGCGAGGCGGACTGAGTACGAGGAAGAGGGGAGCTTCGTGGCTGTTGGCTGCTTATCGTACTCGTACTCGTACTCGTACTCAGCGGAGCGGTACTCGTACTCGACGGCTGTTCCTGGCTGTTTGGGCCTTCTCGGAGTTTCGAGTCTCTCGGGCGGACCAACGATGGTGATCGAGGAGTTGAACATGGTCGAAGGATCGGAGGAGCAGCGAGTACGAGTACGATTACGAGTACCGTCCGCGAGGCGGACTGAGTACGAGGAAGAGCGGAGCTTCGCGGCTGTTGGCTGCTTATCGTACTCGTACTCGTACTCAGCGGAGCGGTACTCGTACTCGACGGCTGTTCCCGGCTGTTTCGGCTTTTGGTTTGTATTGACCTCGAACTTTTGTTCTCAAGAATATCGATAACCCTATGATCCATGAGATGTTTCAATTAAAAGGTCGTGTTGCTGTTGTCTCAGGGGCTGCCCAAGGGATGGGGCAAGCGTCCGCGTTGGCGCTGGCTAATGCCGGGGCATCGTTAGTCTTGGTCGATCGCAATTTAGAAGGGGCGGAAGCGACCGCGGAGCAGGCTCGTACAACCGGAGTGCGTACGATTTGTTCCAATACCGATGTTTCGGATCCCGATTCAATTAGAGAGCTTTTCGCATTGGTTGATCGCGAGTTTGGCCGCGTCGACTTCCTAGGCAATATCGCAGGGGATGGGGTTCTTGCGACCCCAGAAACACTCGCGATCGCGGATCTGCAACGGGTGCTTCAGAATCTGGTGATCGGGCGCTTTTGCATGTGTCAGGAAGCAGGTCGCCGGATGATTGCTCAAGGCCGCGGATCGATCATGAACATCGGATCGTTGGCCAGTACGACAGCGCTGGGACGAGGGCATATTGCGTACAGCATGGCGATGGGTGCCGTGGTTCAGATGACGCGGGAATTGAGTACCGAGTGGGCGTGTCGCGGGGTGCGGGTCAACGCAGTTCTCCCCGCCCAAGTCCTCAACCCGAGCCTTGAGGCTCGCATCGCTGCGGATCCTACTCTCGAGTCGCGGTTCCTTAAGGGAATTCCCGCTGGGAGATTGGGGCAACCGAAAGACATCATGGGGCTAGCGGTGCTTTTGGCTAGCGACGCGTCGGAGTGGATCACCGGTGCGCTCATCCCGATGGATGGAGGGAATCTCGCCATGAATGCCGGTGGCACCCCAGGCCATGAGTCGCAACTTGTTCAATCGTTCCGCGCTGAAACAGGAAAGAAGTAACCCAAGAATGACCGCTCAAAAAGAGACGATCGCGCCGAGAGTGTCGTTGTCCACCGAACAAGTGCTCCGTTTGTATCGCACCATGCAAATCATCCGGCAAACGGAGGAAGAGCTTGCGCGTTGCCATCAAAAGGGATTGATCCATGGAGCGTGCCATACGTACGTTGGCCAAGAGGCGATCGCGACCGCGGTTTGTGCGCAGTTGACCCATCGTGACGCAATCTTCAGTACCCACCGAGGTCATGGCCATGCCCTCGCGAAAGGACTTGAGCCAATCCAGCTCATCGCAGAACTTTTCGGACGCGAAGCGGGCTGTTCACGAGGTCGTGGAGGGAGCATGCATTTGTTCTCGCCAGAGATCGGAATGATGGGGACCAGCGGTATTGTTGCTCCGTGCATTCTACAAGCGTGCGGTGGAGGCTACAGCTCGAAGATTCTCAAGAATCAGACGGTGGCGGTCGCGTTCTTTGGAGACGGTGCGGTCAACAACGGCGCGTTTCACGAAGGGCTCAATATGGCGAGCATCTGGAAGCTGCCGGTCCTTTTTGTGTGCGAGAACAATCAGTACGCGACTGAGGTTCCGTTTGCGTACGCGAGCGGTAACCCGAGCGTTGGATCGCGTGGGTCGGCATATGGTATCCCAGGGTTCGAGCTCGATGGGAACGATGTGATCGGAATTTACGAGGTCGCCCATCAGGCGGTCGAACGGGCTCGGCGCGGCGAGGGACCGACGTTGATCGAGTGCAAAACCTATCGGACTCGACCGCACGCCGAAGGGATGGGGGATTTCACGTACCGAACCCGAGAGGAGGTTGAAGAGTGGAAGCAGCGCTGTCCTATCGCGCGGTTGCGAACGCGCTATCCATCGATCGGCGCCGAGCGATTCGATGCGATCGATCAAGAAGTGAAGGAAGTGGTTCGTCAAGCTCGAAGCGATGCAGAACAAAGCCCGGAG
This sequence comes from uncultured Pirellula sp., assembly GCA_903930765.1. Lineage (GTDB taxonomy): Bacteria > Planctomycetota > Planctomycetia > Pirellulales > Pirellulaceae > JBKCUI01. Next base: position 5,666 of record CAIYZV010000355.1, on the reverse strand, counting down.
CCGAAGAGCGAAACGGCGACGACCCACATCTATTCCGTTCCTCGTACGATCCCCGATGATCGAAAGCCTCGGGGTGCTGCAAGCCGGGTGATCACGTATGCGCAAGCCACCTTGGAAGCGCTTACGGAAGAGATGGCCGCAAACCCCAACATCTTCGTGATGGGTGAAGGGATTGGCGTGCGAGGTGGTAACTTTGTGACGACCAAGGGGTTGTATGCGATCCATGGACCGGAACGGTTGTGCGATACACCGATCTGTGAGCGGGGGTTTGTGGGATTGTCCTGCGGTGCGGCGATGACAGGGACGCGACCGGTGATCGATTTCATGTTTGCCGATTTCGTGCTCGATGGGCTGGGCGAAATCATCAACCAGATCGCCAAGATGCAGTACATGTCGAGCGGGCGTTTGAAGATGCCGGTTTTGTTGAGAGGTTGCATCGGGATCGGACACTCGGCCGCAACGCATCACTCGGGGAGTTACTACGGGATGCTCGCCCAAGTGCCTGGATTGCGTGTGGTGGTGCCATCGATGGCTTCGGATGCCAAGGGGCTGCTGAAGCATGCGTTGCGAAGTGATGATCCGGTTCTGTTCCTGGAGCATCGTGAGATTCTTCAAACCAAGGAGGCGGTTCCCGATGGAGAGTATGAAATTGAGTTTGGACGAGCTCGTATTGTTCGAGCTGGAGGTTCGGTGACCGTGGTCGCATTGGCCAGAATGGTCCATTTGACCCTCTCGGTATGCGATGCGTTGCAGAAGGATGGGATCTCCGTCGAATTGATCGATCCGCGAACCATCACTCCACTGGATACTGAAACGATCTTGGAATCGCTCAAGAAGACGGGACGGTTGTTGGTGGTGGATGAAGCTCCTGCGCATTGCGGTTTTAGCGCGGAGATAGCGGCCACGATGGCGGATGTGGGCTTTGACGAGCTCGATGCTCCGATCCGACGTGTGACGGGTGCATTTTGCCCGACCCCGTATAGCCCATCGCTTGAGAAAGTCGTCGTGCCGACGGCTTCGAGCATTGAGCGAGCTGTTCGTGAACTGGTGGAGGAATAAGCAATGGCAGAAGAAATACGGTTCCCGCGTTTGGGATGGTCGATGGAAGAAGGCCGGTTTGTAGGCTGGTTGCGGAAGAGTGGCGACACGATTCGCGAAGGAGATCCGCTGTTCGAGATGGAGGGAGAGAAAGCTGTTCAGGAGATTGAGTCGGTGGGTTCGGGGATTCTGTTCATTCCGACTACGGCCCCGGAGCCAGATAGCGTCTTGGGAGTAGGAGCGGTGTTGGGGTATCTGTTAGCGCCAGGCGAAGTCCCTCCGGGTGAAGTGGGTAGTCCTATCGCAAGTGCGGGTGGGGCTAAAACAGATGGCAGCAATCATGATCGATCGCCGCAAGAGCAACTGCTTGCAGGTGGTTTGGGATTGCCCGAGGAAGAATTGCCCCAGGATGACTCGGACACCAGTGAACAAGGAGTCGCAGCAACTTCGTCGCCGGGTGGGCCTGCGTCGCCATCGGTGCGTCGGCAAGCAAGGCAGTTGGGGGTGGATATCGCACGGGTGGTCGGCAGCGGTCGATCGGGTCGTGTGACGGCAGCGGATGTGGCGCGTCATTCTCGAAGTGAGGTGGATGCAGCGATCCTCGAGATCGAGTCGGAGGAAATGGCTTCGCAGAGGGATGCTTCCACGGATACGATGGATTCGGTACAGGGCAAGACTGCATCGCCGCGTGCTCGACGAGCCGCCAAGGCTTTGGGGATTGATTGGCGGGATGTACCCGGGAGCGGTCGCAGCGGTCGCGTGCGGGAAGCGGACGTGGTGGGGGCTGTGCGAGGCCAATCGCGGAAAGCTACCAATTCGTCGTCATCGAGCAAGCGTTTTGGACCGCGGCGCAAGGCGATTGCGGATCGATTGCGAGCGAGTCAGCGTGCGACGGTACCGGTGACGTTGCATACGGTTGCCGACGTGACAGGTTTGGTGGCTTATCGGGAGCAGCAGAAGGTCTTGCAGTCGAGTTATGTACCGGCGTACACCGATTTGATCGCGAAGTTGTTGGCGGTGGTAATGGATCGTCATCCGGCGATGGCCGTCCGTTGGAATGGGGATCATACCGATTTGGACGAGGTACCGCGGGATGCGTTCCACATTGGGATCGCGGTGGATACCCCGGATGGTTTATTGGTTCCGGTAGTTCGTTCGGTGGGATCGCGATCGATCGAGGGGGTGGTGGAGGAGTCCCGTCGTTTGATTGCACGGGCGAGGGAGGGTCGATTGACGCGCGAGGAGATGAGTGGCGGGGTAATGACGATCACGAATTTAGGTGCTTACGGGATCGATGGTTTTACCCCGATCATCAATTTGCCCGAGATTGCGATATTAGGATTGGGCGCGATCCGTCGCGAGCCGGTCTTTCGAGAAGGGGATCGGGTCGAGGCACGCGATCGCATGGTATTGAGTTTGACGTTCGATCACGCCGCCATCGACGGCGCCCCCGCAGCCGCATTCTTAAAAGAGTTAGTCACCACCATCGAAGGCATGAAGTTGTAGGAGTTATCGCTTCACAGGACTAACCTTAGATCCCTCGCTTTCTAGTTCGTCCCGTGAGTGGATCTAGGGTCTCATCAAAGTAAAGAGCAGCGATGGCTTGGTCTGTCGTAGCTGCGTCAATCGGCAATTCCAAGGCTGCGTTTTCCGTAGACGATTCTCCTTCACCGTTCTTCGATGAGTTCAGGTAGTTGATGACTTCGAGCACATCGAGTGGGTCGACACGACGATCGCCGTTCACATCGATATAGGGTGGAGGAGTGAACGCGTTGGGAGCAAGCACTCTCGAGCCGAATGCATTGATGTCGTTGATCAACACAAGTACGTCTAGTGGGCTAACTGTCAAATCGTCATCGACATCGAAACGGTTGCGGTAGTTTTGGTAGAAGCTGGTTACAACTCGGACTTGAACATTCGCCGGATTGCTGCGGTAACCGTTGTCATCCTCTACCGAGTAGGCAAAAGTATCTAAACCTCGGAACGACGTCGAGGGAAGGTAATTGATACTGCCGTTAGGATTCAAAGTTAACAAGCCGTTCATGGGCGAGGATTCGATTCGGATCGAACCACTTACTAAAACCCCATCTTCATCTGAGTCGTTTTGCAGAACGGGGATGGTTACTAAGGCATCGTAGGTTGTGATCGCTGAATCGAGTCGGGCGACAGGAGGAGTGTAGACCGTGATGGTGAACTGAGTTGCGAAAATTGCGTTGTCGGACGTTGAATTGAGGTCGCCGTCGAGTCCACCATCTTCTAGCATTACCGTGATTTTGGTGGACCCCAATCGATCCGCGAGTGGTTTGTAAAAGATAGTCGCCGTATCGCTACCTGCGGTGTAGGCCACCGAAAGAGACTCGAGCAGTGATTGGCCGCCAATAGCTTGGATCCTGAGCGGTTGATCTTCGTTGGGCCCTGAGGAGATCCCCTTGATCGAAACCTGCTGTTGAGCGCTATTCTTGAGAACGAACTGATTTGGTATCGAATTCGCCGTTGGAGCATCATTCAAGGGGCGTACAGTGACGCTGAAAGAACGCTGCGTCACTCCATTGTCGAAATTTGTGTTGAGATCACCATCGAGACCACCATCCATCACGGTTACCGTGATGATAGTGGCGCCATATTGATTGGCATTAGGTTTGAAGGTCAACGCTCCCGTACTGCTTGAAGATACGTGGTCGATTTGAAAGTTGGAAATCAGAGATGTGTTGCTGCTCACAGCAGACACAGCCACGGGTTGCACTTCGTCACCGCCGGCGGAGATGCCGAAGAGATTGACCGATTGTTCGGGATTGTCTTCATCAATCGCTCGGTCTGCTATCGAAGCAATGGTGGGTGTATCATTGACGGCATCGACGGTAATCGTGAACGATCGACCGAAAAGAGAATTGTCCGCAACAGTCGCTAGGTTGCCATCCAGGCCACCATCTTCAACGATGATGGTAATTATAGATGTTCCTGATTGATCTGGCGCAGGTGAGAAGGTGATTGCCCCCGTTGAATTTGGAGACGTGTATTGCAATGCAGGGATTGGGATGAGGTTGGCATTGCTACTCGAAACGGACAGTCGCAATGGCTGAGATTCCCCACCACCAGCAGTGATGCCGCTCAGGTTAATCGTTTGCTGCGATGAATCTTCGGCAATCCTCACATTGCCAATAGAATCCATTGTCGGGGCATCATTTACTGGGTTGATAATCAGCGTGAAGCTACGGCTGAATGTGGCATTGTCGGATACAGTGGCGAGGTCACCATCGAGCCCACCATCTTCTACCGTAACAGTGATGGTTGACGATCCGGATCGATCGGCGATGGGGTACAGATTTAAGGTTCCCGTGCTGTTCGCCGATGTGTAGCTGATCGATGGGGTTGGCAGCAAGGATGAATTGCTGCTCGCGACTAGAACTCGCAGGGGTTGTGTTTCTCCACCACCCGCAGTGATTCCTTTGAGACTGACCGTCCGCTGTGGCGTATCCTCGGTTATTGCTAAATCTGAGATTGTGTCCAGGGTTGGCAAATCGTTAACTGGGATTACGGTGATGGTAAAAGATCGGCTGAAAGTCAAATTGTCAACAACTGTCGAGAAATCGTTGTCGAGTCCTGCATCTTCCACGGTGACAGTGATGACCGAAGTACCGAATTTATCCGATACCGGCGTAAATGCGATCGAACCAGTCACGTTTGCAGAGGTGTAGGTAACACCTGCGTTTGGTAGCAGGGCAGTGTTGCTGCTGGTTGCAGATACCCGCAAGTTTTGAGATTCATCACCACCGGCGGTGATACCTGTAAGATTGACCGTTTGCTGCGGTGCATCTTCGGCGATGTTTGCATTGCTTATCGCATCAAGAGTCGGTTTATCGTTAACCGGTATGACGGTCACCGTAAAAGAATGAGCAAAGGTCGCATTATCGGCGGTTGTCGCAAGATCGCCATCGAGTCCACCGTCTTCGACCGTGACGGTAATGATTGCAGTACCGGATTGGTCGGCGACCGGAGTCAAGGAGAGGGTGCCGTCAGTATTGGCGGAATTGTAGGACACGGAGGGATTGGGGATCAGGGATGGTTTGCTGCTGATCGCCGTCACTTTGAGGGGTTCCGACTCGCCACCACCGGCGGTGATCCCTGTCAGGTTGACCGTCTGTTTGGCGGCGTCTTCCGCAATGATGATGTTACCGAGCGCATCGAGAGTTGGTATGTCATTGACGGGGCTGACTGTCACGGTGAAGGATCTCGCCAACGTAGCATTGTCGGAGGTGGTGGCGAGATCACCGTCCAACCCACCATCTTCGACGGTCACCGTGATAATGGAGACACCTGATTGGTCAGCGATCGGAGTAAATGCAATTGAACTTGTTGCATTCGGACTGGTGTAGGAGACGGAAGGGTTTGGGATGAGTGCGGTATTGCTGCTGGATGTCGTAACTCGCAAGGGCTGAGATTCCGCTCCACCTGCCGAGATGCCCGCAAGGTTAACCGTTTGCTGAGCAGCGTCTTCGGTGATAGTTAGGTTAGCGATGGAGTTGAGCGTTGGTGTATCATTGACTGGAGTCACTGTTACCGTGAACGATCGGCTGAAGGTAGCGTTATCAGCAGCTGTCGCGAGATCGTTATCGAGACCGGCGTCCTCG
>CAIYZV010000354.1 GCA_903930765.1 uncultured Pirellula sp. | reverse complement strand
TTGGTACCCATGTCGGGAGCGGGGATATCGGAATCGGGACCGACGATCTCGTGGATCTGGTCCACGAACGAACGCGTCATGCGCTCCATCTCTCGTTTCGACAATGTTTTTGGATCGATACCGATGCCACCTTTCGCGCCGCCGTAGGGGAGATCCACAACAGCGGTTTTCCATGTCATCAGCGATGCGAGTGCGCGGACTTCGTCGAGATCCACCGCTGGGTGGTAACGCAGCCCACCTTTCATCGGTCCACGAGCATTGTCGTGCTGAACGCGATAGCCGAGGACCGTTTCGATCCGGCCATCATCCCGTTCAAAGGCGACTTGGACCGTCACTTCCCGTTTGGGTGTTGTCAGCAACTTACGCATCCAATCGGGCATCTGCATCTGATCAGCCGCTTGACTGAAATACAGGTTGGTCGATTCGCTGGCACGCATGATCGGATTTCCCCGAAGAGGTTTTCAAGGACCGGGACCGATTCAACAGTCGCCAGACCATAAAGGAATAGTGATGTCTATGAGTGTAACGCATCGCTCGGGGCTGTGTGAACCACGAGTTACCATGCCTATGGAGGCAACGCATCCATGAGGTGATTCGAGGAGTGGGTGGCCAGCAATTGCGGGGCTAAACCCCAGAAAATCAGGAGTCATGCCGCCGAAAAAATGCATCGCGGACCGTGTCTTATGCTTCAACTCTATTTCTTGATGGCAGCAGCAGCCTGCACAATCGCGGTAAAAGAGTCCGACTTCAGCGAGGCTCCCCCGACCAAAGCGCCGTCGATGTTGGGTTGGCCCAACAGTTCCAATGCGTTGTCCGCCTTGACACTGCCACCATACTGAATGATGACATGCTCGGCGGTCGATGGTGAGAACAGAGTCGATAATAGGGCTCGAATATCGGCGTGGACTTCTTCCGCTTGAGCGGGAGTTGCCGTTTTTCCGGTCCCGATCGCCCACACTGGCTCATAAGCCAGGACGGTTTTCTTCATTTGTTCTTCGGTAATTCCGGCGAGCGATCCACGGCATTGGCCTCGCACCACATCGGTGGTGCGGCCAGCTTCTCGTTCCTCCAGCGTTTCTCCGATGCAAACGATGGGTGTTAATCCCGCCGCTAAGACCGCCTTGAGCTTCTCGTTCACGAGGGCATCGGATTCCCCAAAAATAGCCCGACGCTCGCTGTGGCCGAGGATGACATACTGGCACCCCACGTCGTGGAGCATGCTGCAGCTGAGTTCGCCGGTGTAGGCTCCGTCCGGCTTGCTGTAGACATTCTGGGCCCCTAAGCCGATCGAACTCCCTCGCAATGCTCCGGCCAAATCGCCTAGGTAAACCGACGGTGGGCAGACGGCGACGTCGACATTGCTGATGCCCTTGAGCGAGTCCATGAGCTGCTGCACGAGCGCTGTTGCGGAGCTCTTCAAGAGGTTCATTTTCCAATTGCCAGCAATGAAAATCTTTCTCACGTGTGGAGGCCTTTTTGTGGGTGATTTGAAGTCAAAAAATCTTTAGGTTCCCAGGATGTCGGAATTGCCCAGATTGTCAAGATTGGTCTGGATTCGCAGGAAGAAATGTTGGTACCGTCGCAGTTGCGAGTTTCTTGGGGCTTTCCTCGGGAAAACCGGCATCACCACGGACCGATGGGTCGCGGACTTGGAATCTAGGCTGGAGACGGACACACGTAGGAACCATGCGAAAAATAGCCGTTATCAATCAAAAGGGTGGCGTGGGCAAAACAACGACCGCAGTCAATCTCGCGGCGGGTTTAGCAGCATGCGGAAAAAAGGTTTGCTTGGTGGATTTGGATCCACAGGCACATGCGTCGTTGCACCTGGGCGTTACCGTGACCGACCAGGAGCAGAGCATTTACGATTTGCTCTGTAGCGATATTCCCTTTTCAGCCGTCCGCCGAGATATCTCGGAGCAGCTTTCGATTGTGCCTGCGAATTTGGATTTGGCGGCAGCGGAGATGGAGTTGGCGGGAGAAGTCGGACGGGAAGTAATTCTTCGCGATCGCATCGAAGCCGAACCGCAAGAGCATGATTTCTTGATCATCGATTGCCCTCCATCGCTGGGTGTTTTGACCCTGAATGCATTGACTGCCGTCGATGAAGTCTTTTTGCCGTTGCAGCCTCACTTCCTCGCGCTGCATGGCCTTTCCAAATTGCTTCGCACGATCGAGGTGGTGGCGAAACGACTCAACCCGAGCCTGCGTCTAGAGGGGATCGTCCTCTGCATGTACGAGTCGAGCACTCGATTGGCTGCCGAAGTGAGTCGCGATGTCGAGGAGTTCTTGCAAGCCAGCGCGTCGCAGAGTCCGGTCTGGGCCACGGCGAAATTCTTCCAGACCAAGATCCGTCGAAACATTCGTTTGGCCGAAGCTCCTAGTTTTGGTCAATCGATTTTCGACTATGCCCCCAACAGCCACGGTTCTGAGGATTATATGGGCCTCGCCCACGAAGTCCTCGCCTCGGAGATTGCTGGCCAAAGCTCCGAAGAAGCCGTTGCCTTTTCGTCGAACTAACCGCCCGTCGAACCAACCGCCCGTTGATGCATGTCCCTTTCTCACTCCTAACGTAGCTCCCTGTTGTCAGGACGTTTTGCCATGAAGATGCGATCGCTCGTCAATTTGCGTGCAACGGCTACCGCTCTCGCCGGTTTATGCTTGGTCGTTACCTCGGGGTGCCAACCCCTCACGATGCGACAACGATTTAGCAACTTCTTTGGTCCGCCGGTTCGCAATCAAGAAGAAGACGATTGGGATGCTCCCGCCCGCAGTCGGCTCGGCCGAGAGGATCCACTCGACGCGGAGGATGCGATGAGTTCGTCTGCACAGGCAGCGGAATCCGCCTCAGCAAAACCCAATGGACTGTGGTGGCAACAGCGAAAGAACGCGAGCAATGCTTCGGTCCCACGCGTGATTCTGCCTAAAGACCGTGTGAAGATCGCCGAACAAGAAAATTGGAAGGATGCAACGAGCGAACGTGCATCGACTTCCAACGCCATCGGGCCATCGAGCGATGCGGGAGTCGCATTGGCGGGCTCGAAGAAATCGGACAACGATTCGAAAACAACCGGATCGAAAACGACCGGAGCGAAGACAACAGTAGCGCTTTACGGGCCCAAAGACGACTCGGGCCCCGGCCAAGTGGTATCGACGAAAGCAACAGGCTCTTCCGAGACAGGGGCTGCTAAAGCGTCGATCTCGGGTGATAACAACGCTTCGATCGCAGACACGGGAATCCATGATGTCGATATCGATGGCGCTCTAGCATCGTTGCCACCTCAATTCCGCGACGTGGTGAAAAAGACGATTGCCGCGGCTCGCGATAAAGAATCCTCGAATCCATCCAACATCGGCACGATGGACGCGCCTGCGTTGGCCAATTCTGCGTTGGCCAATTCTGTGTTGGCAAATTCTGTGTTGGCCAACTCTGCACCCGAAGAGCCTGTGATTCGGCGATTGAGCGATACCGAAATCACGCCGCCTGCTGCGAATGGTACCGTCATCGAAAAAGTTTCGGCCACGACCGCCGCGCCTGCAAGCAGCAACAATTCGGTCGTCACCGCATCAGGGAACGTGGCTGCGAACTCCGTCGCATCCAGCGTACCGTCGCTACCACCATCGCCACCAACGATCCATCATCCGGGAGCGACCACCGCGGCACCCACCAATCCGATCACGTGGCACCAAACGACCAGTCAAGCGATCGAATTGCTGGAGAAGCAACTCGAGGATAAAGCCCCTGCGGACGATTCGTTGCGAATGAGCCAAGAAATCTCCTTGCGAATGCTCTACGTGACCCAGCGACGGCTCGACGATGCGCTGAGGCCTATCGATCGTCTTTCCGAACAGGAACAAGAGTACCTGCGGCACCAAATGCAAGCCATGTACGAGGCGAGCAATCCGGATGCCAACCCTGCTCGGTCCAGGCACTGGAGTGTGGTGATGAACAGCCAGCGGGAGGCTACCGCCCATTTGGCTTCGATCAGCAATCTTGAAGTCCGCTCCGTCGCGTTTTGCAAACAAGTCGACGGATATGGAGTGACGGAGCGTTTCCCAAAGTACCATTTCACTCCGGATCAAGACGTTCTGCTCTACTGCGAAGTTGACAACGTAGCGGCGGAACGGGTCAAGGGTGGATACGAGACCCAATTGCAGGGCAATTATGAGATCTGCGATTCCAAAGGAAACCGAATCACCGAACAACTTCTACCGATGGAACCGGAGGTCTGCCAAAACCATCGGCGCGATTACTTCATTGTGTACAAAATCTACATGCCTCAGCAAGTCGCACCGGGTAACTACCAACTGCGACTCAACATCGAGGATCGGAAGAGCAAAAAGTTCGGGCAATCGACCGTCGACTTCGAGATCAAGAAGTAACAAGAAGTAATCTGAGGGTTACGTAGCTCCATGCGAGCCACGGCGTCGCGATGGGGCTTCATTCCCTTCGGAAACTTGTGGAGCCGCATCATCCCACGCCTTGACTACGGCCTTCCCATCCTCTCGCACACTCTGCAATTGCGCGATCCGTCGGCGTGCGCCATCCAACTGGTTGTGGCATTTCTGCACGTATTCGACCGCTTTGGCGTAATCCGCCAGCATCTCCTCTAAGGGGAGCGTGCCGCTCTCGAGCTTGCGAACAATCTGTTCCAGCCGCGTCATCGCACCTTCGAAGGTCATCGATTCTTCGTCGGGTTTCGCTTCGGTATTTGCCTCGGTATTTGCCTCGGTATTCGCTTTTGATTTCGCCATTGAAATGCCTTGTACCTCCCTCGTACCGCTACAACCCTTACAGATGGAACACGCCGATTCGCAAACAGACGATGGCCCCCGGTATTCGCTTCTCAAGCCTCGAAAATAACCTATTCAACCGGTTAGGAGAAGTCTCTACCGGGACTTAGTAATCAGATGAGCAGAAACAAACGCAAGAACCCGACCCGTGGACTGGGGCAACCAGTCCCTGGCTTGCCCATTCAAAAATCGCTTAGCCCACTGGGCTGCAATGCGAGCTCCACCGGCATGGAGTCGTCGTTGTTAGCTATTACATCCGCGGGGTTAGCCATTTCATCCGCGGGGGCAGCTATTACATCCGCGGGGTCAGCGAGCCCATCCGCGGCCGTGCACGAATCCCCTTCGAGCCGCATCGATCCAGAAATCGACCCCGTCGCCGCTCAGCTTAACACCATCGAGGCTTTGCTCAAGTCCGTGAACGCACAGCGCGATCAAGGTCCATCGGACTTTCGCCTACAGAGTGGTATGTTCGATGCGCATGCCGCATGGATGGCTGCGATCGATGCGAAAATACAGCAGTTCGTAGAGACCATCCAGCGTTATGAACGAGAGCGGTCGGAACTCGAGACGCAGCGACGCGAGTTGCAATCGGCTATCGATGTAGCGACGACGCATTGCGAGCATCAGGAATCGATCCGAACCGATTCGGATTTGGTCCAAGACACCAAAAGGCTGGACGAAGGCCTGGAAATCGCTCAGCTAGAAATCCTACGACTGAATGAATTGCTCCAATTCTCGCGCGACGAATACAATTCGCTTCTGAGTTTCATCGAAAGCGAATCCCGTGCAGTGTTGGAGTTGGATGACGACGCGGATACGGTTGCAATGCTCCCGTCGGATACGGAACGGGAACTCCGCTTAGAAATCTCCCAGCTTCATGAACAAGTCGATTTCCTGCATGGAGAATTGAACCTAGCCCGTAGCCACGCTGCGACACCCAATCCCGAAGCCAATGAGTTGCGGCTGCAGATCGAGTACCTGCGAAGCCAAGTCCTACAAGCTCGGTCGGAATCGTCGAACTTGAAAATGCAGTGCGAAGAGTTGGTCGCTCGGCTTGCGTCTCTCAAAGGCCCCACCAGCAACGAACGCAACGCTGCATTGTCCTGGGAAGAACGAAAACGTGAATTGCTCGAGCAACTCGAAACAGAGTCGAGCAACGAGTCGGGAGGGAATCCATCCATCGATGCTGAAATGCAACGAATGCTCGCCGAAAGGAATCAAGAGCTCGCCAGCCGCGAACAAGAAATCCGTGAGCTTCGCAATTTGGTCGAGCAACAATCGATTTCGCAAAACGGATTGGCTATCGGTGCTGCTGCCGTCGCAGATGTCGTCGAAGCGGATGATATCATCATCGCCGAACGGATGAAGCTGCGAGAGATGCAGCACGAGTGGGAGCAGAAGCAGCGGCAATCGGAAATCGAGATGTCGCTCGAGAGGGCCAAATTAGCTCGTGAGCGTCTGGAGTTGCAAGACAAGCTCCGTGAACTCCAGCAATTGCAAAAAGGAAGTGGCACGAATGAGGGGAATGCATCCTCTGAGAAGTCGTCGACCAAACAGCGAGGGAATTGGTTTGCCCGCCTCGGCTTGAAAGACGATTGAATCATTCGGATCCACGAACGAACGCTCCGGTTGGACGCCCGAGAGACGATACGACCGGTGGGGTTACGCGCTTCGGGAGAATAGTCGGGTGAAACCGTCCGCTAGCGTGTTGCCGCTCACAAGAGCGGTGGGTTGCTAGCCGTGGACGTAGCCTTTGGGTTGCATCTGTGCGATCCCAGATCGGGTCTTGGACCACAATCCGGTTCGCGATACAAAGCTTCCGATGACGGTCAACGGAACACCATCGATTTCTGAAGGAAGTTCCGCGAGGCGGTCCTGAGACACCGCGAGCAACAGCTCGAAATCTTCTCCATCACCGATCGCGTGTTCTAACGGTGTTCGTCCCGACGACTCGGCGAGTGCGATCGCATCGTCGCTGATCGGAATCCGATCCAAATCGACCTCCGCACCGCATTTGCTCGCGACCGTCACGTTGAGCAGATCGATTCCGAGCCCATCGCTGATGTCGGTGGCGCCTCGAACGATTCCCATGCCATGTAGCTTTTTCGCGAGACTCAGTCGAGGCTCGAACGACAGGTGCTTGCCTCGGATGCTCCCTCCGAGTTTACCGGTCACCACAATCGCGTCCCCGACCGAAGCTCCACTTCGCAACCAGCATCCGCCGAGGGGTGCCTTTCCGATCGCTGTCAGGTGAACCACCAACGGACCATCCCAAACATTGGTGTCCCCCCCTGCGATAGCAACCTGATACCGTTCACAAGATTCGCAAACTCCTTCAAAGATCTCTGCCCCGATTTCTCCAGAACGATGGCGGGGGAGGCAGAGAGATAAAAAGACCGCGACGGGTTCCGCCGCCATCGATGCGAGATCGCTTAGATTCACGGCGACCAGTTTATGCCCAACGGCTTTGGGACCGCATTCGCTTAGAACAAAATGGGTGCCATCGCATAGCGAATCAGTGGTCACGACAATGTCTTCACCTGCTGACGCAATCAACGCGCAATCGTCACCGATACCCAACTTGACCTTGGGCAGTCGCGCCGCCCGTTGCTTGGCCCAAGCAATAAAACCATGTTCCATGAACTCGGATATTTCTAAATTTGGATATTTCTTAATTCGGATGAGAGATTTTTCAACGCGCAAGCGAGTCGGGCTTATTCGGCAGGGCGGGGTTTGCCGCTCCAACCCAGTTTTGTCCGAAGCGCTTCGTAGTCGTCGTGGCCCGGTACGCTGATCAATTGGAATTTGTCTTTCGCACGTGCTATGCGAACGGTGTAATCAGGTTCTAATCGGCAAACGATACGTCCATCCACCACAACGCTCGCCGTGGGATGGTCTCCCGGCAGTTTGGATCCCTGCAGGTTTAAATCGAACACGCGATCCGCGGTATCCACCACAGGACGCATGGTCAATGTATGAGGACTGATCGGACTGATGACGAAGGCTTGTAAGTTCCGCCTCAGGATCGGGCCACCTGCTGAAAGATTGTGTGCGGTTGAGCCGATCGGGGTGCTGATGATCAATCCATCGCAGGCGTAGGTCGTGGCCAAGACACTATCGATGTGAAGATCGATGTACATCATCGCGTACGGTGGACCGCCCAATACGGCTGCTTCATTGAGCCCGATGATCGAATGGACTTCTTTGTTGTCTTTCAGCACGCGGCACTGAAGCATTAGGTGGCTGGTGATCGGGTACTCACCACGGCATACGTTGGGCCACACATCGACAAACTGGTCGGGGGGGATCGCAGCGAGGAAACCCAATCGTCCCAAGTTTACGCCGAGGACAGGCCGCTGGTTGCGACCCATTTGGCGAGCCGACTGCAGGATCGAGCCGTCTCCACCGAGCACGACTACGAGATCGGAATCGCACGCGTTGAAACGATGGGAGAAGGTGGTATCAACGGCCACTACATCCGCGCTTTTGCGAATATGCTCGAGAATCGCAGGCAACTCGGATTCGACGCGAGGGCGGTTCGGAGCGGCCAGTACGACGACACGAGGCCTTGCCCTGCCGTTGCGAATCCATCCGGGTTGCGAGCTCACGCGTTATACTCCAGCCGTTTGCGAGCCGGCGAAATTCTGAGCCAGTTCACGGCAGGCGTGCGCGATGCCTTTCGGATCCAATCCCAACTCGTGCAGCAGTTCGCTACGTTCTCCATGCTCGATGAACCGGTCGGGCAATCCGAGGGTCCGCAGGATGCGTGTGTCCCAACCATGTTGGCATGCAGCCTCGAGGACGGCCGAGCCAAAGCCACCCATGAGGGCACCTTCTTCGACGGTGACAATGAATCGAGAATCCTCGAAGAGTTGTCCGAGCAATTCCACATCGAGTGGCTTGATGAAGCGAGCGTTTACCACGGTAACCGAGATGCCTTCGTTGGCGAGTAAGTCTGCGGCGGCTAATGCTTGTTGGAGCATCGCTCCGATGGCCACGATCGCACCATCGGTACCC
>CAIYZV010000353.1 GCA_903930765.1 uncultured Pirellula sp. | reverse complement strand
TGCCGCAGGGAGCTCTCCCATTGGACCGGGGAGACGATTTGTTTTGCGAGCAAGCTGGCAAATTCCGATGCGGCGGTGTGGGATTCGGCGTCGACGTTGGAGACCAGCGGAATCCGCGAGTCGCTTACGCGGACGTGCTGCAATGCCGATCGCAGCGTGTCGACCGCCGGAAGCATGATGTCGGTATGGAATGCGCCGGCAACACTCAATCGAATGAATTTCGCCCCCGCGTCGGCTGCGGTTCCTTCACATCGATCGAGGGAGCTCTTATGTCCTGAGATGGCGATGTTGCCAGGGCACAATAAATTGGCGACTTGCAAGATCTCGCCGGGCTGCCTCGCTCCATCGCATAGCTGATCGACCTGGGCTCTTTCCAACCCGAGAACACTCGCCATGCCGCTCGGAACCGCCGATGCGGCTTCCTGCATCGCAGAGCCTCGCGCTGCTACCAATCGAACACCATCTTCGAAGGAGATAGCGCCGGCCGCATAGAGCGCGCTGTACTCACCCAAACTCAATCCGGCGACTGCAACGACCTCGGCGGTGACTTCGGGCCGTTTGTCAAAGAAATCGGCCAAGCTCGCAACGGAATGGACAAACAGTGCCGGCTGGCTGTAGCTGGTTAAATTGAGTTGCGTATCTGGCCCCGATTTGCAGAGGGCTGCGAGATCGTATCCGAGGATCTGCGACGCGGTCGTGAACAGCTCGCGAGCCTTCTCGCTGCGCTCGAGCAACCCGGCACCCATGCCGACAAATTGAGCCCCTTGGCCAGGAAATAAAAGCGCTGTTTTCGGCACGGCGTTTAGGCCCTTTGTTCAAATCACGACTGGAAAAGCAAAGCTGGAAAACCCATGCTAGGAATTCTTAGCCAGGAAAAACGCTGCGGCAGGTGACAAACCCGCCGCACTCATATCCAAAAGGGTAAGGACTTCTCAAAGAATCGCAACGTCACACTCCCGCTTCTTCGGGGTCCCAATCCACGTTACCCCTGGCCTATCCATATCCCAATCCCTGGCTTGTCCATATCCCAGGATCTCGGTCCACATCCCAGCATTTTACGTGCGCGTGCTCCATGAAATGGTGCTCGTAATCGATTCAGCTTCTTAAAGCAGGATGACACGCAGGAGCACGAAGAACAGAAGCACGAAGAAATTCAGCGTCAGCAACTTTAAAACGTATCGTGCCGAACCGATCCGCGCAGCTGGCGGGCGAGAGTGCCTCGCCCAATAAAATCAAAAGCCGCGGCAAAAAATTGTCGCGGCAATCAAATAAAAATGGCCGAATAAAAATGACCGAATAAAAGCTGTCGGGGTGCCAAGCAATCGAATCGCTAGCGTTGGGATCAACGCGGCCGGTTACGCTTGAACTTCACCCATGTCGACAACAACACGACCCATGTAGTAACCACACTTTGGGCAAACGCAGTGGGTTGGGACGACGGTGCTGCAGCGGCTGCATACTTGCAACTGCTTTGGTTTCTTGTGATGGTGTGCTCGACGCTTGCCGGAACGAGCGTTGGAGTGTCTTCTCTTGGGAACTGCCATTTTGCAATCTCACGAAATAAATGGCCGCGGTCGCGGCCCTGCGATTCTTCGACCCAGAAATACCTGGGCAATTCAAAATTTGGACAGGGAAAGTTAAAGGGGAGGCGGGTTTCTGTCAAGTCGAAACCTGGGTCGGCTTGGACTGGACTGGACGAATCGGGCAGAGAAACGCTGTTGCGACCGTTTTTGCTAGAAAAAAGCCCCAAGCGGCCATCCGTTTGGCGTATTTCGTCCGCATCACGGCTTCTCTGGAAAGTCCCCCCAGCCGCGGTTTTTCCCAACCATGGCAATCGATCAGCCCGAGGTGACTTTGCGGATCAGCACGCCGCACGCTTGGCCTTGGGATGAATACGCAAGCTGCAGGAACGCATCGCCGGGAGCTTCGTTTCCGGTAGAAACCCGGATCGGGCACTTCGGATCGACGTTGCGCGTGTTGAGGACAGGAAAGAGTTGGCCTTTATCCATGGCGAGGCAGCTGGCCACGATCTCGATCGCGCCGCAACCGGCCCCGAGGTTCCCGAAGTAGCTCTTCGCCGCGGTGACAGGTGCGTCGAGATCTCCGAGGGCATCGCGGATCCCGGCCGCTTCGGACGCATCCCCTTCGACTTCGCTCTTGCCGCAACCGTGGATGTGCCATTTCCCTGTCGAGAAATCAACACCAGCCTGGGTTCCGCGTTCGAGGAGTGTTTTCGTGACGTTGCCGATCGCGATTCGGATATTGTCGCGCTCTGTGGAGATCGAGTTGACGGCAGAGCTTGCTCCGGCGATGACTTCGCCCCAGATCTTCGCACCGCGAGCGATCGCTCGCTCCATCGATTCCAAGACGACGGCCCCGGCTCCTTCGCCGATGAGCGTACCATCGCGGGTGATGTCGTAAGGTCGCGACATTTCCAACGGGTTTTCGCGTTGGCTGGCGAGAGGCTCCGAGGCGATAAAGTGAAGTGCTCGGAGCGGTTCGAGACGGGATCCGGTTGCGCCAGCGAGCATGCAGTCGGCGGCTCCGCGGCGGATCGCTGAGACCGCTTCGATGATCGATGCCCCGCTGCTGGCTTCGCGGATAGTGAGGGAATTGCTGGGCCCTCGCAAGTCATTGTAGATGGCGACGTGGCTTGCTGGCATGTTGGGCAGATACTTCAGCAGCCAGAGCGGGTTGACTTGCGGACGTCCGATGGTGGGCCATTTGGAGGCATCGAAGTCGTGGTTGGCGTCGAGGCACGCGGTCACGCCGTCGGCGTATTCTTCAGGGCGAGTGAGGATATAGTCGCTGCCATAAACGATCCCGAATCGATCAGGGTTTCGAAGTTCCGGATCGCCGAGTCCGGAGTGATGGAGTGCCAGCTGACAAGCGGCCACGCCCATCTCAATTTCGCGGCACATCACCTTTTGGTTCTTTTTGATCGACCGTTGCAGGTTCTTCTCGAGCGGTCCAAAGTCACCGATATCCCCAGTAAAGCATTTGGCTTGTCCGCCGAAACGAGCGGGTAGGGATTCGAGGGGCAAGCAATCGAGCTGCGTGACGCCGCTTCGCCGGGCGGACAAATTCTCCCAAAGGGTATCGAGGTCACGTCCGATGGGAGCGACGACACCGAGGCCGGTAATTACAACTCTTTGGCTTAGGTTGGACATGAAGCTGGGGCAAACGGGGGGGAGCTGGGGCAAAAGGGGACTGGACCTGGATGAGTTTGGGTCAGGGGTGCGGTTGGTTCAGGTCGGATCCTTGCCGTGTCTAAAGGTGAAAATCATTGAGGAAAAGGGGTACCGGCAGTGCGGGACCGCGATTCGACATGAAATTCAATAAAACGCTAGGGGAAAGCATACACATGACGCCCCACTTGGGCAACCAATCTCCCATCGCCGCGGCCGTTCAGGACTTGACATTTGCCACCTTTGATCGAGAATCGGAGTCCCGAACAGAGGGCGGTTAGCTCAGTTGGTTAGAGCGCAACGTTGACATCGTTGAGGTCGTTGGTTCGAACCCAATATCGCCCACTTGAATAGAAAAGCCAAGCGAAGACAACGCTTGACAAATCGAGACAAACCCAAGGGATTCCTTGGGTTTTTTCGTATCGTGATCCAGTGGCCTTGAGTCAGCACTTGAGTCGGCAAAGGACCGATCCGGATCCGGACCGCAAGAGTCGTCGATGTGGGCGATATTGTGGGAAATGAATCTCGGTCGAAAACCGATACGATCGCATCGCGGCTGATCTTTTCCCATCGTATTCGTACTCGTACTCGTACTCAGCGCAGCGGTACTCGTACTCGACGGCTGCTCTCGGCTGTTCTGGCTTTCTCGCTCCCCTCGCTTCTTCCCTCCGCGCAATGTCCGGCCTCCACCCGGCCTCGTGCCGGTGGAGCCAAGACTGAAGGCTACCCAACCGCACCCCCTCCCCACACTTGTTCGTTGGGGCGAAGCCCCAACGAATAGAGGCAACCTAACAGTTGAGGGGCTAAGTAGCTGTCAGTTGTTGCTTCCACCGGGGTAAACCCGGCGGAAAGCGAGGACCACCAATCGTGATCTTAGCGCTGAGCATCATCGAGGTATC
>CAIYZV010000352.1 GCA_903930765.1 uncultured Pirellula sp. | reverse complement strand
TCATCATCCGCCGCCGAGCGACATACGCGGGCAACGCTGCGATATGATCCAAATGGGAATGCGTGATGAAATACCGGGGCAATGCCATGAAGTCCCATGGCTGAGCACCCAAGTCGAATCCGATCTTCAGCTCGGCAATTCTCCAGTACGTCTGCACGGCGGCTCGCGAGTAACCATCGATCGACATCCCTGCATGATGCATCCCCAACGAAGGTGCATTGTCTACCGAGCCAATCGCATCGGCGACCGCGTCGTCAATTCTACGAGGAGAATCCGATGAACGAACGGGAGCATCATTCGCCTTGGACACGCTGCTATCCTTGGGCCCGGTGTCTGCCTTCGATCTTCCCAAGGGTTTCGCACCACCGATCGATTTCGAGGCTCCGCTATCCTTCTGTGAACCAGACGATTGCGACGAGCCCACCTTAGAACCGATAGTCTTGCCAGATTCGGCCCCTTGAGGATTTCGGCGTGGCTTTTTGGGGTCTTGAGATTCAGGCCCTGGAGTTGATGGTTCGTTCAAAGGAGTCCTGCGTTGGTTCTAAGGCGTGGGACTGGTCGAGTAGGATTGGTGGATTCGAAAGGGAGTTACGTACCGGCCAACATTTCATGAAGCGTTCATTTTAGCGAGCATTTTCTCGATGAGCGGGACCAATCGTTGTTGGGCTAATCGCGTCCAATCAAGTACTTCCGCATGCTCGGTTTTCTTTGGAACATCGGGGGTCGCAACATTGGTAACGATCGAAAAGGCGAGGACAGGAATACCGAGCTGTGCAGCGAGCATTGTTTCCGGGACGGTGCTCATACCTACCATATCGGCCCCTAAACGGGCAAACGCACGATACTCCGCCCGCGTCTCGTAGTTAGGACCCAGTGTGGCCAAATAGGTTCCCCTCGGCAACGAGAATCCCAATTCCATCGCGCACGACTCGGCGAGCCGCATCCAATCCGGAGCATAAATCCCTCGACTCCTGTGTGGCACCCCAAAAATTGCCGATCCACCCGATGCTTCGTCCGGTGAGATGGCGGTGCGAAACATCAAGTCGATATGGCTGTCGATGAGCACAATGTCTCCACTGTGAAAACGGGGATTGATTCCACCCGATGCGTTGGAAACGATCAGCAACTCGACACCCATACCCAGCATCGCGCGCACCGGGAATGTCGCCTTGGTCGCTGAGTTGCCTTCGTACAAGTGCGATCGGCCTTGCATGGCAACCACGGGTAGCCCGCCCAACTTCCCAAGTACCAATTTCCCGGCGTGGCCGGAAACATGGGAGACTGGAAAACCGGGGATATCCGCATAGTCCAATCGGACCGAATCGGTGATCGAGTCAGCGAGTGGACCGAGGCCGCTGCCGAGGACGATGCCGACGCGCGGGGCACTGCATGGTGCGCTTTCGCGAATAAAGCAGAGCGCAGCGTGGACAGATGCGTCTGTATCAGAATTCTTGGGGTTGTTCGACATCGCGCGATGGCTCATGTCTCGGCGATTAACTTCGCTTGGGATTCGAGACGGCGTGTGCCCTCTCGTGCTCAAGCACACCGGTGACCAGGGTTGTTAACCTGGGTTCGGCATCGTTGGCGGTGGCGATGATCCGCGCTACATCCGCAGGTTCCAAGGCATCTGGCAAGCACATATCGGTCACGACCGAGAACCCAACGGTTCGCATCCCGGCATGGACCGCGACGATGACCTCAGGGACGGTCGACATCCCAACCACATCGGCTCCGATCATACGCAGGAACCGGTACTCCGCTCGCGTTTCCAGATTGGGACCCGCAACAGCGACAAAGACACCTTTATGCGCGACAATATCGTGCTTGCGAGCGGTTTTCAACGCGGCATCGATCAAGCTATGATCGTACGGTTCGCACATGTCCGGGAAGCGGGGTCCAAGCCGATCGTCGTTGATGCCGATCAATGGGTTGCCACCGAGCAGATTGATATGATCTTCGATCATCATGATGTCCCCTGGCCGGTAGTTGGGGTTCATTCCACCGCAGGCATTGGAAACCATCAACAATTGCGCACCGAGGGCTTTCATCACCCGAACCGGAAACGTGATGTCCTTGAGCGGGTAGCCTTCGTACATGTGAAAGCGACCTTCCATGGCCATGACAGGCAATCCGCAAAGATCGCCGCAGACCAATCGCCCGCGATGGGATGTCGCGGTGGACTTGAGAAAGTGCGGAATTTCTTCGTAGTCCAAGGTGGCTTGGACGTCGATTCGTTGGACCAATGGGCCAAGCCCGGTGCCTAAGATAATTCCAGCATGAGGGTGATGCGGCCAGGCTTTGCGGATCACCGCGCAGGCGTCTTGGATTTTGTCGTAGAGATCGAGCATTTGGATACAGATTGAAGTAGGGGGAGGAAGCGGCAGGAGCGATCTCGGGAGGGTCCGCGTGCGCTCATGGGCTGAATCGGGAACAAATCTTAGCGATTTTCCTCAGCGATCGTAGCCTTGGACGCAGGAATCGCGACGGGAAGTTTGTGATCGATGAAGCGTGCGCTTGAAGATGTTGAGAAAAAGGGGGGGATTAAGGCTGGAGGCTAGATGCTGGAGGCTGGATGCTGGAGGCTGGATGCTGGAGGCTGGAGGCTGGAGGCTAGAGCTCGAATCGGAACAATCAGGACATAGGTGGCGCAAGTGGGTCAGGACATGGGTGGCGCGGTTCCTCTCAAATCGTTGACTCACGATGAATCAAACGGTGGGATCTGGTAAGAACATGCTTCTAGTAATCCAGCATGAGCGTAGCGAAT
>CAIYZV010000351.1 GCA_903930765.1 uncultured Pirellula sp. | reverse complement strand
TTCGCCGATCGGATCGTTGTAGACAGTGGGATGCAGCGTCGATTTCGCGAGCATCCACGGCCGCTGCGCGTCCCATGCTCGGTTCGCCTGCGACCGCATCTCGACGAGCCGCTCGACATACGTCGCCGTCGACGTTTTCTCCAGAACGTCGGATTCCCCTTGTTGCCAGAGCACGGCGCGAAAATCCTTGATCTGTCGGCCAGCCTCGATCAGCCGCTGAAAGAGTTGACCGTCGGTTTTCCATTGGCTGGTGGAGGTCGCTCCGACCGCTACATTCACCAAGCCGATCGGAACGTCGTAGCAGTTGACCAGCAGATCGCCGAGCACAGGCCAAATCGATCCTCCATCGCTCTGGTCTCCGGTGGGTTGAGGATCGTTCGCAGTTATCCATGCTTTTGGGTTGATATCTTTTGGGGCGGGATCATAGGCGACCACGCGAGCTTTCGGGTCCTGAACCTGCATCCTCTCATCATTGCAGTTGGTCGCATAGCTCTGGCCCGCGACGAGGAAAACCTCGCCGACACCGAACGGTTCGGTGGTCGCTTGGCCGGCGAGCTCTCCATCGAGCATCACACGAAACTCGACGGTGTACCAACCACCCGCCGGCACAGCGATCGTGGTTCGCGTTTTCATACTCTTCGATCCGTCAACGGACGAGGGCAACGCGAACGCTTGTTTCCAAGGGATCTCATTGAGGGGCTCGTCGAGCGACTGTCGAATCCGGAACTGGATGTTGTGTTCGCTATTGTGTTCCAGCATCAATACGCAATCGACTTCGGCAAAACCTTTCGCAGGCCCTCCGGGATGATGAGGATGGCTCAGCTGTGGGACATCAAAGCGTCGTTGGAAGACCTGGTGTCGTAGCGGTTGAACGACTTCGATATGGGCTGGTTCGGCTTTGGACTGTGCCATGCCAAACGTTCCATGGCAGCCTAGGAGAATCAATGCGAGGTGAAGTGGCCATGGTTTCATGTGATCCTCGAAATGGGGAGGCATAGGGTCGAAATCCGGGGTTGCATTTTAGCGAGGGAGGAGCGACGGAGGGATGAGTCGGGGGGATGAGTCGGAGGGATGAGTCGTGCGATCGCTCTGTCTGGAGTGTGAGACATGATGCCAATTGCAATACCACCGATGCTTGGTTGCGTTGGTTGCGGTTATGGTTGATGCCGTCGCCCAACGTACCTCCATTCATGGGTCGTGTTATCTAATGGTAGCGATGCCCCAAAATGCGACGGCAATTCACCGACAAAGATCTATGCAAAGAGTCCACTGATTCGGAGGTGGGAATCGTGGTGGGCGCTCGCGACCAATCCTGTCGCGGCATGGAAGTCCATGTCGCGGGCGATGTTCGGCAGCATCGCGCGATGCACTTCTTTCTCTTGTGTCGCGTTGAAGAACAACAAAATACCCCCAGTCGATCCACCGGAGACACTCACCACCGTGGCATCGTTGAGCGAGCACGCGCGGAACAGCAACCCGCCTGGGATCCCATCGCACACATGCGATTTCGTGAGTGCACCATCGGTCCATTGGAAGCGTAGCAACAGCGGTTCGTGCACCGCGCCGAACGGATTGCTCCCCTTATGCGTCCCTGCCGCAAAGACCTCAGTGCCATTGGGGGAGATCGCTAAAGACCGCACTCCCCCGAACTCGGCGGCTTGGCCTGGGTTGGGGCCATAGAGCGTGCTCCCATCGAGTGTCCTCACCAACGTGCGATCGGCTAGCTTCCACACGTGGATCTTGCCCATCAAGTCACCGGTCAACAAATGGACTCCATCGGGATGGAATGCCGCGCTGTAGATGTGTCGGTCGTGGGCTGACCATTCAGCTAATTTTTCACCGCTATCTGTCTTCCACAATCGGATGGTTCGATCGTTCCCTACGGAAACCAACGTCTGTCCGTCCGGCGATCGCTCCACCCCTCGAATCCAGCCTTGGTGTGCATCGATGGTGCGGATCGCTTTAGGTTCAGCGTCTGCGATCGACCACCAAATCAATCGACCTTCACAACCACCCGATATCAGCAAATCCCCGGTCGTGTTGTACGTCAACGCATGTGCCCAGCTCTCGTGACCCTTGAGCACGACCTTTTCACCACCCGGGATATTCCAACGCTGGAGCGTTGAGTCTTGAGCGGCGCTGACGCACTGATCACCGCGCGGGGAAATCCGGCACGCAATCAACGGCGAGTCGGCTTTCCATTGATGGATGACGTGCGACTTTTGGATGTCCAAATCGATCATGCCAAAACCTTCCAGATCGGCTCTGCTGCCGGATCGGCGATCGGAACCTCGCGTCCATCGACGATGAGGGATTGGCTGGAGTCGACTCCGACGGCTCGCAAGATCGTATGGAAGATATCTCCGTGATCGCATTGGCCGTCGATAACTTCGGTCCCCTCCTCGTTGGTCTTGCCAAACGCTGCCCCGTGTTGCACACCTGCTCCCGCCATGGCGATCGACCACGCTTTGGACCAGTGATCGCGGCCGTAGTAGAGGTTTATGTTCGGAGTGCGTCCAAACTCGCTCAGCACCACGACCAAGGTCTTCTCCAGCATGCCACGCTGCGCGAGATCGTCGATGAAGGTTGCGAAGGCTTGATCGAACTCACCGACTTGTTCGATATGGAAATTGAAGTTGTCGTTATGGGTGTCGTAGTTGGAGTGGGTGACTTGAACGAACGACACGCCATTTTCGAGCAATCGACGCGCCATTAAGCATTGGCGTCCGAGGTCGGAACTGCCATAGCGTTGCTTGGCGCTGTCGGGTTCCTTGGAGACATCAAACACTTCGCGGCGTTCCATGAGCTTTAGGGCTTGCTCGTAGGAATGCGTGTATGCGTCCGTGATCGCGCTGCGGCGTTGGTTGAGGAACTGTTCGTTGATCTTGCGGCGAATCTCATGCCGCCGCTTTTCGGCTTCATCGGAGACCGCATCCGGTTTGTTCGAGTTCTGAGGTGGTTTGTCTCCGCCGAGTTGAATGCTGGAGAACTTGGGGCCCAGATAAGCGGCCTCATTACCGCGACCCCCACCTCCGCCCGGAGTCACGACGATGTGTCCAGGTAAACCAGTTTGGTCATCATGCAGCATCTTTGCAGCGACCGAGCCGATTTGCGGGAACTCTGCCGAGGGCGTTTGTCGTCGGCCGGTCAGCATCATGTAAGCCCCTTTGCCGTGATCATCTTCAGAAGTATTCACACCGCGCAGCAAGCAGAGATGGTGCATTTGCTTTGCCGTCATCGGAAGCAATTCGCTGATATGGATTCCGGGTACGCTGGTTGGGATAGCTCGGAATGGTCCGCCGGTCCGCGTGAGAGGTTTGGGATCCCAGCTCTCCAGTTGGCTCAACCCGCCGTGCATGTTGAAGACCACCACACGCATGTCCCGGCGCTGGATTTCGGCGGCAGCGATTCCCTGCGTAAGCGTCCCGAGGCCACCCACGACCGCGCCGGTTGTTGCGACGCTTCCTGCGACACCCGAAAGAAACCTGCGTCGATTGACGATGTGATCCATCGAACCACAAGCGTATTTTGCAATCTTCATAGCGATGCTCCTAGTACTTATAATGACGTGTGTCCCGCCTTCATCGCGATGTTGGCATGGACCATATATTTCGTCTACGGGTATAAGCGAAACTCGACTCCTGCGAGAATACTCCATACCAACTCTTGCACAACAGCAGGTTTTTTATCCCCGCTCGTGGCGATCAATTCGGAAATCAAACGCAATTCTTCAGGCTGGGGCTCGCGCGAGAGCAAACCCCAAACCAATAGTTTAGCCGCTTGCTGAACGTCCGTGGCTTGCACCAATTTGGCAGAAAGATTGCTTCCGCTGGGGGCAGCCCAGCTGTGTACTGCCCCGCCATTCGCAACATAGAGGGCTTGATCCGGAGACGCGAAGAACTCGTCTGCAGTTTGGCCGACACCCGATGCATATAGTCGAGAAAAGTTGTCGACGCTCGACTGCAGCTTGTCGATCGCACCTCGAGTGATTTGTAGTTCCCTCGCCACCTTTTGTTCAGGTGGGGCATCCTGAGGAAGTGGAGCATTCTTGTCGAGCTCATTCTTCTCGTTCTGGAGGTAGCCTGCGAAGACGTTGGTTGCGACCAGAATCGACCAGCCGAATTGCTCAGGGCTCAATGCCCTTTCTGCAGCGATCGAACATAAGGCTTGCAAATCCGACTCGACCTCGGCTCGCATCACACCGCATTGTTCTCGCAATGTTTTTCGCTGCGTTTTTGCTTCGGCGTTCTTTGTGGTGATAGTTTGTAGTTCGAGTTGGGCGGCTTGGGCATCCTCCTTCGATTTTCCAACCACCTGTGCTGCTGCATTGACTTTGGATTCCAATGCGGTGGCTTGGGTTTTCATCGAAACAAGTTCTGTTTCGAGCGAAGCTAGTTGCGTGGTTCGGGCGGCGATGGCTGCTTCGAGTTCTTGCTTGGCGGGCTCGACGTTACCACCGTTGGTGACCAGTCCACTCGCGTCTGCTAATGCTTTCGCGGCAACCGTTAAGCGATCGCGTTGCGAGACAACCTCGGTCATCGATGACATTTTCGAAGCGACTTGCACACCGTACTCTTGGTGTTCTTTTTGGAGGGTGGAGAGCGACTGTTCCGCGGAGCGTATCGAATCCTCTAACACTTTTATCTTCTCGCCGGTAGTTCGCTGGCTTTCGGCGATCTGCAGCAGTTGGGATTCCGCGTCTCGTACTTTGGCGGATATCGAGAACCATTCAGCCAGTCGTTCCCAGCGGTTCTGGTCCTCGCGGAGCCACGCAGCATTGCCGCGGGCGGTTTGGTATTCCGTTCTCGCTTTGACCATGGCAACGTCTGCTTGCAAAAGCCGTTCTTCGACCGGTTGCAATTTGGTGACGACAGCTTGCCATGCAGCGCGTTCACCTTCTTTGACCTGTGCAGCGGTATCGCGAGCTGTCGCTGCTGCCGTGGAAGCTTGTTCGAGCGGGACTAATTGTGGTCGCAGCGCTTCGGCCTTGGCCTTCGTCGTCGCGATCACCGCTTGGATTTCAGGATCATCGCCAATCGATTTGGCTTGTTCCAGCTTCTGGGCTGCTTCATCGATCAATTGGATTTTCTGAGTCAGTGCGGTATGGGCCCCTTTGGCTTTGTCGGCGGCGGCTACGGCATCGTTCCACTTCTTATTCGCATCTTGGAATTTGGCCTCAGCCCCATCGAGTTCCAGGCGTAGCGTCACTCGTTCCTTTTGGACATCCCGCCACGTGTTCGATGCGGTTTCCATCGTCGAGTGGTGCGTGTTAACGATTCCATCGGCTTGTTCGATGCGGCTCTTGCAAGATGCGAGCTCGGCTTGCACCTGATCGTACCACTGCTTGAGCAGATCGGGGTTAGCAGCGATTACCGAATCGGTGTCGAGGGTTTGATGGAGCGGTGTTGAACGTCCCCGACGGTATGTTTGGCTGCGTGCGATTTGACGCAGCACCGGCTTGATGTCGAATTTAGATTCGACGAGTGCCGAGGTAAGTTGCTTGAGCAATTCCGGATGGCTAGCAGGATTGTCGAAATGATGCATGTCTAGGGGATGGATCAAGCCCCGTCCGAACATGATCGCCCAAAGACGATTGGCCCAGTTGGTCGCGAACGCGCGGTTCTCGCTGGTCAGTTGAGCTGCGAGGAGTGCGCGGCGACTTGAGACGGGTGGCGCCGGCACACCGGCGAAGGTGCCGGGCATGGCAGCAGGTTGATAACGTGCGTCCGGTGCTAGGTACGGTTCGAGTTTCTCCGGATTCTCCAGCATGCGGCTTGCGGTTCGGAATGAAACCCCTTTGTTGAATACCGATTCAAACGGTGCGTCTCCTGCTGCGCGCTCGATGTACATTTGAAGTTTCTGTTCGGCACCTTTGTCATCCGTTGTTTTGCCTTCCACCATCGAACCGGCGGAGACGAACGCTAGGAGCCCGTGGTAATCGATTTGTAGGTAGTCATCAATTTGGGGATGATCATGGCATTGAGCGCATTGCATGTCCCGACCGAACAAGACGCGGCCCAGGTCTCGCGCGATGGCGTGGGAATCGCCACCTCGGTCCAAGTAGAAGCGTTGCTGAGCGCGTTGGCTTTTGTCCCACCATGTGCTCTGGATCATTTCCCTCATCATCTGATCGAGCGCCAAATTGGCATCCACCGAATCGCGAAGATACCGGATCCACGTCGGGCGATCGACGTTTTGGAACGGTCTGCGTTGCATCATGCCTTTATCGAACCAATCGACCATGCGTTCCCGATGGAGGGGATCACCAAGGAATCGATCGATCCATCGTTCCCAACGACCCTCCAACGGCTCGCTGGCAAAGGCATCGAGTTCCTCTTGGGTTGGGATAATGTTTCGGAGATCTAAAGAGAGCCGTCGCAGGCTCAAGCTATCCGGTTGCTGGGAAGCTTGAAGCCACACCGGGGATTTGGAGAGGGACTGGTCGATCTGTTCGTGCAAGGTCGCGAGTTGTCCCAGCCCTTGGGATGGGAGAGCGACGAGCAACATCACGACGACCTGCGCCAGCGTTTGGGAAACACGGGCAGCAAATGCCCGTTCTCGGAAACGAGCCGACCTTGCAGTGGCACGAGAGTGCATGTTGTAGCTACCGTTTGGAGGTGGGATCCAACCTGACGACGCGGCGTGGACTGCCGATCGAATGTGAGGTCGGACGGGAAGGTAGTTTGCGTTGGGGAGTTAGGTTGCGTTAGGGCGGGCGGTTGGGGGCGGACCGTTCCAACCGTGATTGATTCCGGCGACTGGGCGAGCATTGGCAACCTTGTCGGCGGCCGCTCGCTTCATTTAGTTATGGCTAGCGGGGGCGCTCAAGTCAACCAGGACCTCCGGGTTTGCCTTCTGGATCGCGGTGACTTGGCCGAGAATCGCTTCGATTTCCTTACCCAAGTCCTCGATTTCCAGGAGAAGTTCGTCGTAGCGACCTACCAATTCGTCGATTTGGTCGGCTTCGTCGATTTTAAGCGACGAATAGTTTTCTGGCTCATTCTCCATTTGCATGCATCCGTTTCGTTCGCGGAACTTGGACGTAGCGTGTTGATGACGACTCGACGGTTTAGAACTCGACCGCAGGAGAGTGGCGGGAGCATAGCAACACCCATGTTTCGGGTCGTGCCGATTGGAGAATCGATCGCGGCGAGGTAGACCTTGCGGGTCGCGTCGAGTTTCCTGATATCTAGACTGGGCGATCGCTGATCAGTTGTCTTCGTTCTGCGGGGGAGGTCCAGAGGGCTCCCGCCTTGTAGGCTTCGATATTTCGCCCGCATCACGCTTCGAATCTATGTTCCTCGAAGACTTGGATGGTTTCGCAGTCGGGGCAGGAAGTGGATTGGGGGGTGTTTGAGGATCGGTGCTGTTCTTGTCGGTTGGAATGCCAACGGGTGGAATGCCAACGGGTGGAATGCCAACGGGTGGGCTGCCAACGGGTGAATTTAGTTCGGTTGAAGGCTTCTCAGTTGAAGGTTTCTCAGTTGATTCAGGGTGCACCGAATGCCACACGTGCCGAAACCAAGTGGGCAATTGGAACGTGTTGGGGTCGATCGTTTTTGGAGCAGGGTTTGGGGTGCTGGCAACAGATAATCTCAATTGACCATAGCAATGGTTGAACTCGCGAATGAAAACGTCGTCTGCTTCTGGCATCACGATGCAACCGACGACCCGATTCCCTTGGCGTATCACCCCTGTCGGTTGTTCGCGTTGGCTGCCGGAAGACATGTTCGCATCCCTTCGATGAAAAGATCGACCGCGACCGAATTGGTTATCCCCGTTTCAAGTACGCTATCGGTTCGATCCCGTTGTTGTACCAGAGGCATGGACTAAAGCGACAGCGCGATCGAGCTTTTCTGGAGATATCGTTGAGGATCGTGATTTCCCAGAACAGACTGCGCCTCGAACTCCGATCCATGCGGCACCTACATTGGCAAGCGATGGGATGGAGTCCAATGGGATGGAGCCTGCGATCGCAACATCGATCCCCCACTTTGAGGCACCGGCTATCATGTCGGTCAGTCCTGGTAGCGAGTAGTAATCGATCAGTGTACGGCCATCTTTGATCGCCGTGTCGATCAATAGGTATTTCAAGTTCAGTTGTCGCGTGGCTTGCAGCGTAGCGTGCCAGTTTGGAGCGTTGACCGCCGCATGGTCCGCGTAATGCACGAGGATGGCTTGATCGCGACGTGGCAATCGACGCGCCAGCATGTTCGCCTTCGTTTGCCAATTCGGATCGGCGTCGCAATGGGCGAGAGCCCATTTGATGGCCCCGGAATCTCCGAGGGCTTCGAGGTACGGCTGGTCTGCATCGATGTCCCAGTCTTTCAGTTCGCCGCCGGCGATGCTCCAGTGGCGTTGCTGCGAGTTCGATGCGGATGTTGCTGGGGTGGAAAAACGGCTTGAGGTTTCGGAAGACGAACACTGTCCTTGGTGTTGCGATAGTTTGTTCCGAAAGGCATGGAGCGAGTTCAGACTCGGCCGTCCGAGTGGGCCGAGGTCTGGATCTTTCAAGTCGATCCAGTTGACTGATCGGGAGCAGACCAACTCGATTTCCTCGGGCGACCGAACACTGATGAGCAACGAAGGGCACGCGATGCGTTGGCTCAGGAAATCAGTGCCGATTGCCGCTTGAATCGCAGGCGGAGTCTCGCTCGAGGCGAAAGTATTGGATTGTGCGTGTTTATCCACCGGATTGGGTTGGCTCTCGTTGTCGATGGCCATGGTTGCGGGTACAACATTGGCGTTTTGCAATATTTTCACGTTTCGAATCAGGTAGGTTCGAGTTTGGACACCGATTTTCTTTATATCAGATCTCAAGAATCCCTCCAGCAATTGTGCGAACAGTTGGAGAAGGAGTCGTTGATATCGTTCGATACGGAATTTGTTGCGGAAGATTCCTACCGCCCGCTTCTGTGTTTATTGCAGGTTGCCACGGAAAACCACATTGCGATCATCGATCCGCTGGAGATCGACGATTTGAGCGTGTTTTGGAATTTGCTAGTCGACCCAGAACGCACGGTGATTGTGCATGCCGGGCGCGAGGAGATTTTGTTTTGCTACCGAGCGACGGGCAAACGAATTCCGAATTTGTTCGACATTCAAGTCGCAGCGGGGTTCAATGGGTTTGAGTACCCAGCCTCCTACGGAAAGCTGGTGCAACGGATCGTTGGCAAGACCCTCGATAAGGAGGAGACGCGATCGGATTGGAGGCATCGTCCTCTTTCGAGCCAGCAGCTGGAGTACGCCGCCCAAGACGTCCGTGACTTGATAGGGATTTACAAGTACCTCTCGGAGAAGCTTCGCAAGCATGGCCGATTGACGTGGTTGGCGGAAGAAACCCATCTGCGTCAGGAAGAGCTGTCGGAGCTGGAATCGAGCGAGAACTGGCATCGCCTCAGCGGTATATCTGCGCTCTCCGGTCAGTCGTTGAGCATTGCGAGAGGGCTTTGGAATTGGCGAGACAATCGAGCCCGCGAACGGAACTTGCCACCGCGAAAGATCCTTCGAGATGATTTGATCATCGAGCTTGCACGCCGTGGTTCCGCGGATCCTCGGCGGGTTTCTGCGCTGCGAGGAATGGAATATCGAAATACGCGTCAGTTGATCCCGGAGTTATCGAATGTGATCGAGGATTCGATCAAGCATCCACCGCCGGCGTGGCCTCGCAAGCATCGGTATGGCAAAGGCCAACCTGCGAGCATGTTGACGCAGTTTTTGTCGGCGGCGATGGCTTTCATTTGTCATCAGAAACACATGGCACCGATGCTGGTAGCGACCTCCGACGACCTTCGAGATTTTGTGCAGTACCGATTATCCAACGAGAGTGATCCCGACCATCCACCGAGTTTGCTTAGGGGGTGGCGTGCAGATATCGTGGGTCGAGAGTTGGACGATTTGCTCGATGGCAAGTTAGCGATTGTGCTGGACGACCCGCACAGCGAGATTCCTATCAGGTTCATCGAAACCTGAATTGGGCAACCCCGGGATCAGGTTCTCGGTCCGAACTACGGTTGACGCAGATGGGCCATATAGGACTGATGTGCCGTATGCAGAGGTCTCGGTGTTACTCCATGAAAACTCTGTGCTATCCGTTGTAAATCTGCTATCGTTCAAATCGAATGATGGTTACGGTTTGAACCACGGATGACACAGATGGCACGGATAACAGATGGCACGGATAACAGATGGCACGGATAGAGAGGGCTTGGTGTTGCACCATCAAGCATCGGCGTTATCCGCATTATCCTTAGTAAATCGGCTTTTTTATGCGCTTTCAACATTGGCTTGGGTCTGGGCCCTGCTGGGCCCAGACCAATCCGTTGCAATTCGTTAGGAGTCTGCGGTTTCTGTTTCGACTTCTTCCGCGGCGGCGGGGCCTTCGGGGCCGGCATAGCCACCTGCGGCGACAATCGCATCGCGGATCTCTTGAGCCACTTCCTTGTTCTCGATGAGGAAGTTTCGGGACTTTTCTTTCCCTTGGCCGATGTACGTTTCTCCGTACTTGAACCAAGCCCCACTCTTGCTGAGGATTTTGTGAGCCAATCCCATGTCGATCAAGTCCCCTTCGTAGCTGATGCCGGTGGTGTGCATCATGTCGAACTCGGCGACGCGGAACGGAGGAGCTACCTTGTTCTTGACGATCTTCGTCTTCACGCGTTGACCGACGACTTCCTCGCCATCCTTCAGTTGCCCGATACGTCGTACATCGACTCGGCAGGACGCATAGAACTTGAGGGCGCGACCACCGGGGGTGGTTTCGGGCGACCCGTAGCTCATGCCACCAATCTTTTCGCGGATTTGGTTGATGAAGATCACCGAGGTTTTACTGCGCGCGATCGCCCCGGTCAGTTTACGCATCGATTGGCTCATCAATCGAGCTTGAAGACCCACGTGGGCATCCCCGATTTCACCTTCGAGCTCCTGGCGCGGGACCAAGGCAGCAACCGAGTCGATGACGACGACGTCGACAGAGTTGCTCTTGACCAACAGTTCGGTGATCTGCATGGCTTCTTCACCGCTGCTGGGTTGGCTGACGAGCAACGACCCGAGATCCACACCTAGCTTCTTTCCCCAGCTCGGGTCGAATGCGTGTTCGGCGTCGACGATCGCTGCGATGCCCCCCGCCTTCTGGGCTTCGGCACACACATGCAAGGCAATCGTGGTTTTACCGCTCGATTCCGGGCCAAAGATTTCGATGATTCGACCGCGTGGCAAGCCCATTCCGCCGAGTGCAAGATCCAGCGACAGAGATCCTGTACTGATGCACTCCACCTTCAGAAGCGCTTCGCCGCCGAGCGGCATGATCGATCCTTCGCCAAACTGCTTTTCAATTTGTTGCAGAGTGGTTTTCAGCCCTGGCTCTCGCTTGAGGATTCCCTCCAAGCCGGTGATCGGTTCCGCCGGAGCTCCCTTGTCACCCTTTTTCTTGCTATTCGATCCCTTGCCAGTTGATGCAGCCACGGCGTCTCTCCTCGTTTTGTATTGCCTATTCCCATCCCGTTGAATCGTTCATGCTAACGCGCTGCTGGCACGTCAACAACCTAGGATAGAGTTTCGCCCAGCCGCGTGACACGTTTGGTCACGCCCTAAGGGAAAAGAAAAAAGATACAAAAAAAGCCACCTCTCCCAGCACGGGAAAGATGGCTCGTCTTTTTACGAGTCGGTCATACTTACGAGTCGGTCGTTTTTACGAGTCGGTCGAACACAAGCATTTCAGCCGCTATGACCGAGCCCCTGACCGAGGGGGTGAGTTAGGCACGGACTTTGGCGAGTGCGGCTCGCGCGGTGGCGACGCACTTGCGAATATCCTCGGTTGGGTCCTGCGGATTTTCTTCATACTCGAGTGAAAGTGCTCCATCGGCCGGGAATTTGGCTTGGATCATTGCATCGAAGACCGCTTCGCAGTTGAGGTGGCCTTGGCCGAGCAACACGCCTCGCGTGTTTTCCTTCATCTCGGCGAAATCTTTCAAGTGGATACCGTACAAGCGACCGGCTAGCGAGCGAATGACATCGACCGGTTTCTCTCCCGATCGGATGTAATGCCCCAGGTCCGCGCACGCGCCGATGCGAACGTCGCGGCCTTCTACAGCACGCAATAGATCGACTACTTTGTTGAATCGGTCGGAAGGACCATGGTTATGGATGGCGATACGGATATCGTACTCCTTGACGAGTTCCTCCAGAGAGTCCATCGAATCGGGTGTTGGTGCGGCGGAAATATTCTTGATTCCCGCTTTCTTCGCGAACTCGAACACACGTCGATTGGCCGCGGCGTCTTTGGTGAAACCATTCACGCCGTGTGCGGAGATCGACAATCCGAGTCCCTTGACCTTGGCGACCATCTTCTTGATGTCATCGTCGCTTGCATCGAGCGGAAACATACCACTGAAGAACTCGACTTGATCGAATCCGAGGTTCTTGGTGTGATCCAAGGCGACATCGACCGGAAAGCCTCGCAGCGAATAGATCTGCAGACCGAGTTTCAGCCCGGCTGCTTTGGCTTCTTGTGCTATCAATCGCGCGATCGGACTCATGCTTAGTCCGGCGGCGCAGGCGGTCGCTGCAGCTCCGGCTAAGAAATCGCGTCGCGAACTCCCTCGACGGGACGAGTTGGATTGGGAACTCTGTGCAAACATTGGAAACATCTCGGCAGAAGGAAGGAAATCGGGATTGCCCCAGGGGTCGCCGCAAGTACACTTCAAGCAGCTTGCCTTAAGATCCTACTCTATTTCCAAGGGGAATTGACTCCCCGAGAGCAAATCCGGGAGCCGCCGTTTAGGTTTTCAATTTTCAGGTTTTCAATTTTTAGGTTGTGATCGTTAAGCCCATGGCCAGCAAAGACTTTGATATCGACCAGCTAGCGGCTTACCTCCACGTGACGCCGGGCCAAGTGATGAAAATGGCCAGCCGGGGGAAAATTCCCGGACGGAAGGTCAATGGGCAATGGCGATTTTCGGAGTCGGAAATCCACCATTGGCTCGAAGAACAAATCGGCGTCGGCGACGCTGAAGAGCTTGAGAAGGTCGAACGGATCCTCGAGAAAAACTGGGATACCACCATCGATGACCGAACCATGCTCTCGGACTTCATGATTTTGGAAGCCATCGCGGTTCCGTTGGATGCAAGAACCCGCGGGTCAGTCATTCGGGAGATGTGCAAATTGGCGGCTTCGACAGGCCTTCTTTGGGATCCCGAGGTCATGGCAGAGGCAGTCCAAATTCGCGAGTCTCTGCATCCTACGGCCTTAGAAAATGGCGTGGCTTTGCTTCACCCCCGCCGCCCTCAAACATCGATCCTCGCCGATTCCTTCGTAGCTCTCGGCATCTCGCATCAGCCGATCCCCTTCGGCAACACCTCGGGGCATAGGACGGATATTTTCTTTTTGATTTGCTCGACGGACGATCAAGTCCACCTGAGGATTCTCGCCCGATTGGCTAGACTGGTAGGGGACGAAGTTCTCCTGACGATGCTGCGCTCTGCGCAATCGCCTGCAGAAGCGCTTGAGATTATCCGCACCACGGAACTGGAACTCATTCAAGCGAACTAGACATTCAAGCGAACTAGAAACGGATTGAGGGATGCAATTGGGCCAAGGAGACTCAAAAGGCCGGAACGTCGAGTTGGCATGGTTCGGACCGACCGATGGATGTTGGGCATGGTTGCTTCAGCATTTTGAACGCGTCTCTCAACTCTCTTCGGTCGAGGTTCGCGGATGGCTCGAGCAGCAATCGGAATGGTCGTCAACAACCGTTGCGAAAAAAGGGGCAGCGAGGAACGCTGCTTCGAAAACCAAAGCGCCCAATGACTCTCGCGAAGCATTGCTGATCGCGGCCTTCGAGCATCGTAACGATCCGCGGCTCAACGTTTGGCACTCCGCGTTCGCCGAGTTTCCGACCTCTTCATCACGTATCGCCACGGTTTTGGGTAGCGATTGGCAAGGGCATCGCCGGACCTTACCTCTTCCGGATACTACGGAATCGTTTTACTGGTTCCAACTCTTCGATCGGATTATCCCTTGGGTTTTGCGCACTAGCCAATCCGAACAGCCCGCGGCTTCGCTTCGGAAATCGAAGCTCGCGATTGGCATCGGTGGGACTGGCAGCGGTGGGACCAACCCCCGCGTTGCCCGACTGCTAGAGCATTATGGTTGGTACGAAAAAACAATAGAGCCTCTCGCAACCCAGAATCAACTTGCATGGATTGTTAGCGATCATCGCGAGCACCGGATGGCATGGCAAGAAACACTCGTGAGCTATGGCGTTCGAACCGTCTCTAGCCGGCCGGGCGATGGGCAGTTTTGGGCAACCCCGGATCTCATTGTGATCGACTGTTCGGCTCGCGACGATCCTCCGTCGGAACAGATTTCTCCATCCATGCGGGATGTAGTCATTCATGCCCGCGGTATGTACCCGGATGCGTTTCTGGTCCTTGCGGACCCGTTCCCGGCCTGGGGGCGTTGGGAGTCGTTACTACAGCTCGGCGTCGACGCCTTAATTCCTAGGCCCGCGGATTTTGCGGGGATTTTGGTCTCTTGGCAGCTTTGGGCTCGCGGGAACGCGAATCACGCAATCTTGCCGTAAGGACGCTATACTGAGTTCGATCCTTTCCTGACTCAGGAGTCGAACATGTCTCTGCTTGAAATCCCCCACGGTTGTCTCCTTGGTTCGTATCGCGCTCACCACTGGACACGGTTGCCTCAGCGACGCTGCGTTCTTTGGCTTTGGGCTGTGGTGACGATGCTGTCGTTGACGAATCCGACGATCGCCTTCGCCGCCGATGCGTGGAGGATCGGCGTTGCCAAAACCGACATCACTCCTGCAGAGCCGGTCCGCTTGAGTGGCTACGCATCGCGAACCGAGCCTGCTCAAGAGGTCGAGGACCGGCTTTTCGCGAGGGCGCTCGTCCTAGCACCCGTCCGTGATTCGGCTTCGGAACCGCTAGTCATCGTCTCGGTGGATGCGATCGGTATCTCGGCGGTCATGACCGAGGAGATTCTCGAACGAGTAACGCCGTTGCTCATGATTCCGCGGTCTCGTATTGTTATTTGCACAACGCATTCTCATACGGCTCCCCATCTCGATGGAGTGATTCCGAACTTGTTCGCTGCTCCACTGGATGGGACGCATCTGGAATCGACCAAGAAATACAGCCGTCAGTTGCTGGATTCCATCGTCGATACGGTGCAGCGAGCGGCTGGCAATCTGCAAGATGGTACCGTCGAATACGGACTGGGCCGAGCCGAGTTTGCGATCAATCGACGGATGTTGAAGAACAAGGAATGGGTTGCGATCGGGACCGTGGATGATGGGCCTGTCGATCGGAATGTGCGCGTGATCAAGGCTTCGGATGCGAGCGGTAAACCGATCGCCGTTGCGTACCAGTACGGATGCCACTGTACTTCTATCTCACCCGACGCGAATAAGATCAGTGCGGATTGGGCTGGGATCAGTGCTACCAAGATCGAATCGGAGCTTCCGGGTTGTGTCGCGTTGCCTATTATCGGCTGCGGGGCAGATGCCAATCCGAATCCTCGCGGCTCGATCGAGAATGCCCGAGCCCACGGGGATGAGTTAGCGACGAGTGTTCTCGCTGTTGTTGCCAAGCCTCTCAAGGCGTTACCGTTTCCCACCCAAGCAGCCTTTACCCTTGTTGCCTTGGCCTCCGAGCGGCCGAACAAAGCTCGACTGGAGGAGATGCAAAACAGTGCCTCGGGCCATGAGCGTAACTTTGCGAATACTTGGCTGGAGCTCCTCCAGCGCAAGGATCGGATCCCCGAAACGTATCCGGCCCCAGTTCATTACTGGTCGTTCGGCAACGAGCTCGCTTGGGTGTTCATGGGCGGCGAAGTGGTCGTGGATTACCAAATCCGACTCGAACGCGAGTTGAGTCAGTTCGCGAATGTTTGGGTTGCTGGTTACGTGGATGATGTGTTTGCCTATGTCGCGAGCGAACGTGTTCGGGGCGAGGGTGGTTACGAAGTCGATGGCTCGATGCTGTACTACGGTCAACCCGGTCGATGGGAGTCTCTGACCGAAGAGAAGATCGTTGATCGTGTTCTGCAAATGACCCGACAAAAGCAGTTGGCGGACATGCCTCGATCGCCCGAGGATTCTCTCGCTACGATCGAAGTCCCCAATGGTTGGACGATTGAACTCGTGGCTTGTGAACCGCTCATCACCGATCCCGTTGGTATCGCGTTCGGTGCGGATGGCAAGGTATGGGTCGTGGAGATGGGGGATTATCCGTTGGGTGGTGGCAAGACCGGTTGCGTGAAGACGCTGCAGGATACCGATGGAGACGGTCGCATGGATGCGAGCACAATGTTCCTGGATGGTCTTCACTATCCGGCTGGCGTCTATGCTTGGGGAGATGGTGTGGTGATCGCTTGCGCTCCAGAGATTTTTTTCGCACGCGATACCGATGGCGATGGAAAATGCGATGAACGCATAACGCTACTGACCGGTTTCCCCGAAGGTAATCCGCAGCACCGTGTCCACGGATTTACCTACGGGCTCGATCATCGTTTGTATTTTGGGCCTGGCGGGGGAGCCGAACAGATTACCGCGGTGGGCAAAGGGGTTCGTCGCACCAGTCCACCGCAGGATTTTCGAGTCGCGGGGTACGATATCAGCCTCGATCCAAACTCAGGGGAGATGCGCTTGGAGACAGGCGTAACCCAATACATTCGCGCCACCGACGATTGGGGGAACTGGTTCGGGAACGAGAACAGTCTTCCGATGTTTCATTACGTCGTCGACCCAGCATGGATCAAGCGATCGGGGGCATCGCCTCGCCGCCGTTATCAATTGATCACCAATCCTCCGAGTATTCCACCGGTTTTCCCAATCAGCCAGCAAGCAGACCGCTTTAATGATCTGTACGCAATCAACCGCTTCACCTCGGCGTGCAGCACCATCGTCAATCGCGGTGATGGCCAAGGCGACCAGATGCGCGATTATGCATTGGTATGCGAGCCCGTGCATAACTTGGTTTCTCGGCTCCAACTCAAGAGGAACGGGGCAACATGGTCGGCGATCCGCGCGGAGGAGGATGCCAAGTCCGAGTTTGTCAGAAGCAGCGATCCGTGGTTCCGTCCCGTGCGCATCGAAAATGCTCCTGACGGAACCCTTTGGATCGTGGATATGTACCGCTATGTGATCGAACACCCCGAGTGGATTCCTGAGGAGTGGCAACGACGCATCAATGTTCGCGCAGGCGAGGATCGCGGACGGATCTACCGCGTCCGCCGCACCGACTACACCCCTCGTCCAATCGTCGATTATACGCGTGCCTCGGAATCGCAGTTGCTGGTGGAGCTTATGGGAAGCGATGCAGCTCGGGCCGATCTGGCTCAGCAAATCCTTATCGATCGCGCTTCGGAGTCAAAAGTAGGTGCAGCCACGATTGAACGGATTCGAGATACTGCGTTGAATTTCGAAAGTTATCGAGCGCGTGTGCGCGCGTTGCATACGCTTTTTGCGATGGGCAAGTGTACGGACAAGGATTACCAGAAGATGCTCTTCGCGTGTCGCAATCTATCCGAACGCACGGTTTTGTCTGGCGAGGTTTCAAACGGAGCGATGGACGAACAAGCCTCGTGGGTCGAAGCGCTCGTGAAGCAAATCGACCGCACGCAACAACCGTCAGGGATGCGATCCATGCTTTGGGATAGCGTCGATCCTCAATTGGTCGTTCATTCCGCCTCGCTAGCGCTCCGGCTGGCGATCGAATCAAGTATTTCCGATTCGCCAGACTCACGCGCGATCGCATCGGCACTCGCGATGCACGGACAGGATCCATGGGTGGTGGACTGCGCGATATTCATCGCTCCCAACGCGGTCGATGGCGTTATTGAATCACTCCTGGAGTCGTTGAATGAGGGATCGATCGATTACGCCACGGGTGTGAATCACTTGGTGGAGAAACTGATCCCCAAATCCTCGGAGGGACTTCGCAATCGATTGTTGGCGAAAGTCGCCACAGCGACCGATCAGCATCCTGCATGGCACTATCTGCTCGCCCGCCAATTTTCTGCGGGAAGCGATTCCAAGGGCTTGGAGTCGGAGGCGGTCGATCGTTTGATGGAAGCAGCCCGCAAGGAGATGGTTTCGAGCGATGCCTCGATCGCAACGCGATTCGCCGCGATGGAACTCGTCCTTTCGCAGATGGGTTCCGTTTGGAATCGGCACCACGATTTGTTTTTAGAAACAATATCGATGGGAAGTCGAGACCCATTGGATGCGGAGTTGACACGAGGTTTATTGCGCACTGGAGGCGAGTCATCGGCTAGGTTGCTCTCCAAGTGGTCTTCGTTGTCACAGACCAGCCGTACTGTGCTTTTGACCGAGTTGTCTCGCAACGCGGAGACCATGGGGCGATTGCTGGATGCCGTCGAAGCCGGTGTGATCCCCATGAACGAAGTTGACGCGGCGACACTTCAGAAGTTGCGGCAGTTCGCGAAAGGTGCCGAAGAGAAACGAGTTCTCGCATTGTTTGGGCCCGCACCCGGGGCGGACCGACCAGCGATTGTTCGAAATGCGTTGGGCCAATGGCCCGTTCGAGCGAAAGAAGCCCGAGGGGATGAGTCGCAGGTTGGAGTAGATCTCGTTCGCGGCGAACGGGCTTATAGGAAGCATTGTGTGGTTTGCCACGAGCCTCGCGTCCACGGAGATCAAACGGACCCAAGTGTAGGGCCTAATCTTTTGGGGTTGGTCCAATGGACCAATGAGGCGTGGGTGACCGCTATTCTGGATCCCAACCGCTCTGTCGAAGAGAAGTACTGGGTGTTCCAAGCGCGTACCGAGGACGGAGAGTTGGTCACCGGTCTGAGACTTCGGGAGGATTCCGATGCGATCGAGTGGGTCAACAATGCTGGACGGATCGATCGGTTGCTCAAGTCGCAGATTTCGGAACTGCGAGAGTCCCAGCAGTCGCTCATGCCCGAAGGCTTTGAACAACTCATGTCGACCGATGAGATTGCGGACATCATCAGTTACCTGCGATCTCGCAAGGAATAGCCGGCGGCTGCCGGAATGGATTCCCGGAATGGCTTCAATGAGTCCAGGGAACAACTGCGTCAACCGTTCAACGAAAAAAGCTCCGGTCTTGCGACTGGAGCTTTTTATTGTGAAGTATGACCTTCGTCTCACTCACTATTTGTGGGTGAAATCGAGGTACCACAGTCCGTCATCCCATTCGAGGGAGACTCGTCGCCATCCCAATGGGACTTGTGGGTATGGATAGAATGGACCGATGTATGGCCACGCCGAAGCGCTGTATTGCTTTGGATAGGTCACAGCAGCAGAGTTTGGATACGCTGCATAGCTAGGCCATGCGTAGTTTGGCATGTACGGTTGGTCGTAGCGAGGTACACCGCCACCGTAGGATGGGCCACCTTGCATTGGCACTGGAGCTTGGGGAGCTTGAACTCCACCAACCACACCCTCAACCACACCGACTTGAGCATTTGCCAAGTTGCTTGGTGCGAAAGGACGCGGTACACCGCCACCTACGGTTGGCATTGCAGATTGTTGTGGAACAACTGCTGTGCTTGCTTGACGCACACCGGTGACACTGACTTCGTCAATCACTCGTTGAACGCCAGGGATGCGTTGAGCGGTTCCGAGGACCATCGCTTTTTGCTGAGCGGTTGCCACGTAACCCCGAACCCATACATCGCCATTAACGGTCGATACATCGAGATCGAAATTCTTCAGCTGTCCAGCCTTTTGGGCGGAGCCGAGCTTTCCGAGAAGATCCGAGGTGATCGCTGCATCAGCGCTCGACTCTTCGTCGACAACGGTGGTTGCTTCGCTGAGAAGTGCTGGCGGCTCACTAGCAGAAGCGGGGACAACGTCGCTGGTCGATGGTGCAGTCTTGGTTTCTGTTGCTGTTGTTTCAGCAACATTGACTTTCGCTTGATTGTCGACGGATTTCACTCCGTCGGTGTCACGTGCGGCTGCCAAAACGCGGTCCAATTGTGCTTGGCTGGCTGCGGTACCGGAGATGACCACGTTTCCGTCTTTAACGGTCAGGTCAACTTCCAGCCCCTTCAAACTGATTTGAGTTTGCTTGACGGTCGAAATGATGGCATCAGCGATCTCGCGATCTCCACCAAACGCCGTCAAAGGAGCACCGGCGGTCAGCGAGGCAATCGCCATGCCCAAAAAGAATCGTCGCATGGATATCCTCCTACGGTATGTTTTGCGGGAACTACGGCGCTTTGGAGCCATTCACTCAGAACCTCGGCACCTGCAAACTCTCTTTTCCGGACTTGGATGGAAGGCGATACCCACGTTTTCACAGGGGATTGGGCAAGATGCCGAAACCCTGTATTCAACGAACGCGGCCCCCCACACTCGACCAGACGTGCTGGTTTGCGAATACAACCGTATGTTTCGGCATAACCGGCACCGAAACGAAAGGTTTTTACCAATTTTGACGCTCTTCGCGAGGATTCCTAACGTAAGCCCCCTTCGAG
This sequence comes from uncultured Pirellula sp., assembly GCA_903930765.1. GTDB lineage: Bacteria > Planctomycetota > Planctomycetia > Pirellulales > Pirellulaceae > JBKCUI01. Next base: position 12,811 of record CAIYZV010000351.1, on the reverse strand, counting down.
GAGCTGGCGAGTTTGCGTAGAACAAAAAGGTTCGCGGACAGCACTAGTTTTCGTTACCCGTAATCCTTCCGTAGTCTTCCCATTTCGCCATGACTATCTCAATTCAAATCCACTGTGGTACTTCTAACCGTGGCACTTCTACTGGTCGCATTCCTCGCTCGCTCCTGATCCAAGCCGTAGAAACGATCGCAGAAGATTATGGTTGGGACGATGGCCAGATATCGATTGCAATCGTGGACGACCCGGAAATCCATCGAGTCAATCGGCAGTTCCTCAACCACGATTACCCGACCGATGTGATCAGCTTTGATACGACAGAATCGGAGGAATTCCTGGAAGGTGAAATCGTGGTTAGCATCGATACGGCCAGACGGGTCGCCGAGGAGCACGGGTGGAATCCCAACCACGAGCTGTTGCTCTACATTGTCCATGGAATGCTGCATATCATTGGTCTGCGGGATAAATCCCCCAAGGACATTCGGGCGATGCGCGAGGCCGAGCGGTTTTATATGGAGAAATTAGTCGGGGATTCTCATGTGGGCGGTTGATTGCCCTCGGTCGAGCCGGTTCGAATTGGATGGTATCGCCGTTGCTCTGCCGGATTGCTGCGTATCTTCGCTGGCGATGCTCGCTGGCATATCCTCGATCGAATCGGTTAATGCTAGCGTTTGATCACCGAGCCTTCTAAGGGAGATCGTTGCAGACCGTCAATGCATCGGACCGGGATTCCGGAACGGTCGCACTTTAGAAGTGGGAGGCGAGGTTTTGGAAGCGGGTCTGGCAGCGGAGAACAACGTGGTACGACGCTCCGCCGTCGTTCCACATTGTGGGGCGGAATTGTTCGGAGATTGCGGCTGTATCTTTGATAATAGAAGGAGCCGAATCGTTCGGCTTCCTAGTTCAGACTTCAACATTCGAACTTCAAACTTCCGCTAGGCTCCCACCCCAAACCCAGGACTTGCGTGGATTCTTTACGCGACCAAATCATCGCCGTCGGACTCTTGTTTCGCGATCGTGTCGTCCGTGTTATTGTAATCACTGTTTCCCGTGCCTTGGAATTTCACGTGACTTGGAACCCCCATCTTGAGCGACACGAATACTTGGTTGATTGAAAATGGCCGGTTGATCGACCCAGCCTCGCGGATGGACCGCGAGGGGCGACTCTTGGTAATTGATGGCAAAATTGCCGCGTTGGATCCGACCGATGGAGATGTGCCGAGGGGCATTGAGCGGATCGACGCCCGCGGGTGCATCGTAGGACCAGGTTTGTTTGACCTAGCTACGGAATTTGGGGAGCCTGGGCGTGAGGAAGACGAGACGATAGCGACCGGGACGGCTGCGGCCCTTGCGGGTGGATACACCTCGGTAGCACTGTCCCCCAACACTGATCCACCCATCGATACTGCGGCCAGCGTCGAGTTTATCTACTCGAAGGGGCTGCGGGCGGATCGATGTCGACTGCTGCCGATCGGTTGCGTAAGCAAGGAACGCAAAGGAGAGAGTCTTGCGGAAATCGGATCGCTGGTCGAGGCGGGGGCCGTGGCGCTGAGCGATACGCCGTCAGCCCTTGAAAACACGGGGTTGATGCGTCGGGCGTTGGAATATTGCAGCATGTTTGATCGCTACGTATTCGATCATCCGGAGATCGGCTCGCTCTCGCGCGGTGGAGTCATGCACGAGGGGCTCGAGCAGTTGAAATTAGGGCTATCCCCGATCCCCGCAGAAGCCGAGGATTTGGCGACGTCGCGTGACCTGCGATTGGTGGAAGCGACTGGCGGCAAACTCCACTTGACCAGCATCAGCACCTCTGGCAGTGTCGAATTGTGCCGGAGGGCAAAGCATCGCTCTCTTCCGTTCTCGGTCGGCATCCATGCGGCCAATCTTCACATGACGGACGATTCGATGCGGTCCTTCGATACCAATCGGAAAGTCAAGCCGCCTCTCCGATCGGCAGATCACCTTGAGGCATGTTTGGAGGGTATTCAAGACGGAACGATCGACATCATCAGCTCAGGGCACAGGCCATGCTCGTTGGAGAAGAAGATGTTGGAAATCGACGCGGCGCCGTTTGGCATGATCGCGTTGGAAACGGCATTGGCCCAAGTGATTACCTTCTTGATTCGACCGGGTATCATCGATTGGGTGACGGCACTTCAGAAATTGAGTTTGAACCCCGCGAGGCTCCTCAAGCAACCCGGTGGTTCGCTCGCGATCGGTTCCCCTGCCGATTTGGTGGTGATCGATGCCGATCGGAAATGGACTGTTGAAGCGGCGTTGTTCCAAAGCAAATCGTACAACACGCCCCTTGAGGGAGCGGAACTCTACGGCTTGGTCCGGTGCAGTTTGGTCGCCGGTCGTAAACTCTACACTGCAGCGTTTTGAGCAGCGTGTTTTCGCGTTTGCAAAAGCATTTTGTTCACGAAATGGACGCTAACAGTAAGTCGCATCGAGTCTGGCTAGTATGCTCGAAGTGATGGCGCTGGCTATCCGCGTTTCGTCGCGTACAACTCGGCGTAAGAAACGGCCCAGTCATCGATCGCCTTTAAAAACTTCTCGACTTCGACTTGGCCTATCTGCTGATACAAACTTCGAGTCATCAGCTCTTTATCGGCGATCGTTCCCTTGGCTTGGATATCGAGGACGTTGAACTCGTTGACTGGGCGCACGACGATTTCGAACCGGCTGTACTTGTTGGTTCGAGAACCTTTTTCGATGACCAAGTCATCTCGTACGCACGCGCTGCCCCATCCGGAATCGTTGAAAACAGATTGGTAGCGAAAGCCCGGAAACATGTCGATCAATTTTTTGACGACGATTTCAATTCTGTCGGAGAGTTCCAGCCGATACTTGCTGTGGGCCTTTTTAAGCTCTTCAGCTTCTAACCGTTTGCGTTCGGCTTCGGAATAGAGCGACTCCGCGCGGTTCGCACCTCGGGAGATCGCATTCTTCAATCGATCTTCAAATTCTGACATAAGAGGGATTTCAACGAAGGATCAGGCGGTGGTGTTGGCGTCTGAGTCTTGCCCTTGGTTATCGGACGGCGAACTAGAATCCGAGGACGGAGCGTTCTCGACCGGAGTCGTTGGCTTTGGTGTCTCCGGGGATTCGGCTGCTGGTTTTGGTTGCTTCATGAACTGCATCAAATCCGAGAAGGATCGGAGCGGTTCTTTGCCTTGCTGCATCGCCTCGGTGATTGGCTTCTCCGGTTGAGCTCGCTCGATCTTCACTGAACGGCGTGGTGCGGAGTCCGAATCGGTTCCTTCATTTCGGTCTCGTCGATCTCGACCGCGATCGTCCCGGCCTCGGCCACCTTGATTGCGACCGCCTGCACGTCCACCGTCGCCACCACGACCCTGCCCGCCGCGGCCTTGGCCGCCGCCTTGGTTGCCACCCGGGCCGCCTCGTCCAGCCCCAGCAGGACGACGATCACCACCGGTTGTGTTGCTTGTTCGTTCCCCACCGGCATTGGAAGCGTTAGCAGGGGCATTCGAACGCGGCCCGCGATCGTTTCGGTTAGGCCGTTGATCGCCCCTTGATTCTTGTTCGCTTCGTTTTTCAGCCCGTTGTGCTTCGCGGCGTTTTTCTTCCGCGGCGGGTGAAATCGCGGTGAGTCCGACGCGTTTACGTTTTTCGTCCACGCTCAAGACCCACACGGGGATGACGTCTCCGACCTGAACGAACTGATGTGGGTCCTCGACAAATTCATCGGCTAGCCGGCTGATGTGGACCAACCCACTGCAATCGGGGCCCAGTTCTACGAACACACCAAAATCTGCAACTCCGATTACCAACGCCGAAAGCATCGTTCCGGTCGGCAGTTGGTCCAAGCGTGGAACTTGGCTGCGGATAGGTACGGGGTATTGGAAATCCCGCGTGTCCGCAAACGGGAATTGCAGGGAGGACGAAGCCGACATCAACTTCGCTCGGCCTACTTGCCAGCTCCTAGCAAGTTTTTCCGCATCGACGCTGAGGGCTGGACGGGCCATTGGGGAATCTGGGATCTCGGGCATACGACTGTTGGTGCGTTCTTCACCAGCGGCGTTGGTTGCTGTTTCAGCGGTTGCCGCCGCATCGTCAATCGATTCTGGAGTATCGCTCGGGGAGGCAGCAGCTTCTTCGAGATGGGCTGTTGGCTCCGCGTTGTCCGATGTTGGCTCTGCTACGGCGGACTCTGCTACGGCGGATTCTGTAGCGGCTATTTCCGTTGCTACCCCGTCCGCGGTGGTTTCTGAGGTCTCGTCGACGCTAGGCGACGATTCGCCTTCGGTTCCTTCGTCGATCACGCCGAAGTTAGGATTGATTTCGTTGGTCGCACCATCGAACCCATAGGACGATGTTTCATCGGCAAGGGTAGATTCGATAGCGAGCGATGCGACCGCAGCGTGTGCTGCGGCGAGTTTCTCGTAGTCGGGTTTGGACCATCCTTCGGGCGTTGCTGGAGGGGTTGGCAACTCAGCATGAGCGATCAGTCGTTCCGCCAAGCGGTAATCATCGGGATGGATGATGGTTCCATCGAGCGTGTTCTCGCTGCCGTATACTCGCAAGAAACCGATCGCTTGACGGGCTTGCATTTCGGTCAAGCTCGAACGGAGGCACTGCATGAGCGTCTCGCGGTTCGTGATTTTCCCTTGTTGTCGGTCTGCAGCGATCTGCTTGGCAGCCTCTTCGTTCATTCCCGGTATTCGTTTCAGCACCTCGACGTCGGCATGGAATACATCGACGCCCGCTTTGGTGATGGCAGCCGAAATCGATTCGTGAAGAGCTTCCTCAAGTTCTTGTTGCGGCAGTTCGCGTTGGTAGGAGCCGAGTCGCAATCGGGCTGGGTCGATCTTAAGGATCTGACGCAATGGATCTTGGAGGCGCCAAGCCAACCACACCGAAGCGCGATGCCGGCGCGAGATCTTTGGCAGCTCCACCAGCGACGTCCGCGACATGCAATACGCATCACAGCCCGCTCGATCGACCAGTGTCCAGTACAGCGAACCTTCGCTCGACTGCTTCATCAACTCCGCGATGGAGTGGATCAAGTAACGTCTAGCAACACCATTGGAAAGAACCACCAACGTGATTTGATGTTCATGAACCCATTGGCCTAGCGTTGCCACATTTTGAGCGACAACATCTGCCTTGCTCGTGTTGCACGGTAGTTCACCGGTGCCTAGCAACCTCCCATCGGCATCGATCATCGCCACCGCAGCCATTTTCTGGCCGACGGCATCGATCAACAAGATGCGATGCCCATGAACGGGCCGTTGCAGCAAGGAGGCTTGTAAATGGAGCACCGACGACTCGATCAATTCCTGATTGGAATCCTCTTCCAAAATGATCAGTGCGTCTTGTTGGAGTCTCGGCAGAAGAACTTCGCGGAGTCCGATTTCGGCGACTTCCATCAGCAATGGGTGGAGGGGATGCCTGCCTTCGCATAGCGAATCGCGACAGGCTTGGACCAGTGGGCGCATGTCCTGCTGGAATTGCAATGTCATGATCTGCGAGCGGATACCTCGCGAGAACATGAGAACTTGGTAGGGCGTCAGTGCACGAAGCGGCTTGCGCAATTTCGCATAGGACTCAACGATGCTCCGCAACCAGCGGCGTCGTCGTTGACGAGGTGAGAGTTGCTTGTCCGACAAACTCTTCGTCTTGATTCCCTTGGGCTGCTTGCGACCTTTATGAAACTGTTCGATCAACGGTGCAACGGTGGATTCTTTGGAACCCTCTGTTGGGCCAGCATCCGACTCCGGTGCCTGCAATGTAGAGGTTTCACTGGCAACACCTATGGGTGCTCCACCATCGGATGCGTTACCGTCGGATGCTCCACCATCGGATGCGCCACCATCGGTGGCTTCCAGAGTCTGGGTTTCGATTGCGGCTGTCTCGATTGCGGCTGTTTCGATTGCGGCTGTTTCGATTGAAAGGGGGGCTACAATCTCGTCGCTCGAGTCCTGAGTTGGTGCCGAGGCACCTGCGAGTGGAGCGTCTGCGGTTGGGGTGTCAGCGCCGGTACTGGGGAGATCCGCAGTGGTTTTGTCATCGGAATCCGTATCGGCGACCTTGGCTGGCTCTGGAAGGATGTTGAGCGAAACGTTTGCGTTGCGCAGCACGGCACGTTGCAGCGTAAGAATTAGTTTGGCATCTTCGCACATGAGCAACTGAAGCCATCGTTTGGTTTGGTTCAACAGTTCTTCTGCGGACTCAGGAGCGACACCGGTTTGTTCAACAACCCATGCATGCAGGTCCTTGGGCGGTTCCACTTGCAACATCAAGATCGCTTGACCGAGTTTCTCGACGTTGGGATTGTTCTCGGAAAAAGTCTTCGCGCTTTTCTTGCTGCGAAGGTAACGCGCGATCGAGTCGACTTGGGAGACCGATGTGCACTCATCGATCACTTTGGCCACCGCATCCGACCAGTGCTGATCCCGTTCGAGGGCTTGGTGCACGCGTTCTTTGTGCGCCGCGAGTTTTCCTTCGTAGGCGACGGACCGCTTGAGACGTGCCAATGTTTGCACGTCGATCCCCCCTAGCTCATCAGGGCGGTACGTAGCCAAGTAATTGGGCTCGTAACCTTGATTGAGCAATTCGACAGGGAACCGGAGTTGTTCTTCCGGAAGGCGCATGTAACGCGCGATCGCAGGTAGATCTTTCATAAGGGATTGCATGGATTCACTTCGGCGGCGTCCGTCGGATCCTTCGACCAACGGAGAGTTGCATGCAGTCGGTTTCGTTGAACCGAACCGACGCGAGCGTCGCAGATATCGAATCAAGGTCCTAAGAAGAGGTGTGTACGGGGGCTTTTAAACGCGATTTTTCACGGGCCGCGCAAAACAATCAAGCTTGGGAATCTAGGGGAGAACCCACGTATTGTCAAGCATTCTCAAGGGAGAAGGGGGCGGCGGATGGTGAAGTTAGGGGGGCTGGCGAATGGACGGGACCGGTCGGGGCAGGATTTAGAAAATTTTTCTCAAGCCGCAAAGTCTTCCCAGTCGATGCATCTAGCACTCGGAACGATCCGTCCGTAGTGTTACGTAGATCTCGCTCTCGTACCTTTCCAAGGCAATATGACGACACCGAACCTCCGCATTTTTGGGCTTACCGACTCCACGTGCGATGATTGTTACGGCGATTCGCTGACCGCGACCCAAGCCGTACCCATCCAAGCTCAAAAACCGGTAATTGCGATCCCAACCGTGGAATGCCATACCATGGTGACCGTGCGTGTCGGCGATGTACTTTCCTCGCTCGCTCAGTCCGCCGGTAGGAACTTGGCATGGATCGAAGATTTCCGCGACGATCCGATCGCGATTACCAAAGATCTACACGACGTTCTTCTCGCGTATCAGCGGATTCGCAGGGCTGCCTAGCTGTTCGCCTAATCGGCTTCTAAACCTGGACCAGCAATTGTGGCCCATCGTTCCGCGGGGAGTTTACCTCACTTCCGACCGGGACAGCGGCTAGCGATCCCGTTGGACTGGTGCCGAGCAACGATGGAATCTCATCGCTGAGAAAGTCCAAATCGAGCCACTGCTGCAATGCGACCGGTTCCCGTAGGAAGGATGGCATTCGGTCGTGGATAGGTTGCAGTTCTTCGTTCGCGTCTGCGGTGATGACCGTAACGCTCCGAATTTCCTCGGCTCTATGGATTTTTCGGTTGGTGGTCCACAGTCCAGCCATTGCCAAAGGACCACCATCGGGGCGATGGATCCAGTGTGGGTGTTTTTGTTCTCGCTGCGATCCTGCCACCGGGATACGTTGCCATTCGTAGTAACCATCGGCAACCACGACACAGCGATGGGATCGCAACAGACCTCGAAAGCTCGGTTTCTCCCCTAGAGTCTCACTTCTGGCGTTGATCATTTTGAAGGCGATATTGGGAGAATCCGACCAGCTCGGGATCAATCCCCATCGCATGCTGGCCAGTTGTGGCGGTTCACCATGCGGACTTTGTGTGAGCACAACGATCGTTTGGCTGGGGGCGATGTTGTACCTGGGTACAAGCAACTCGGGATGCCTTGCCTGAAACTCAGTGACCAAGCGTTCCCAATGCTTCGAATGCTCTGGAAGAAAACTGATCAACCAATCGAGCACTGGTGTTTTGAGTGTAAATCGGCCACACATCGCTTGGTGAAGTTCCCCGGTGGGACTACTCCGGATTGACCTCGATCATCGGCTCGTACGAACCGTCTTTGGCTTGGAAGCGAGCTGCATAAAACTCGGTGTTGAGATGCAGTCCCATCAAGGTTCGGCGAATGCACGGGGTCAATGAGCGATAGATGACCCATTGATCTTTGCCGATTTGCACGCGGAAGCCCTGAGCCGCATCAGCACCTTCAATTTTCAGGTCTTGGGCGAGGGTCAATTGGCGCCATGTGTAAACCGGTGTTTTTGGGGCTCCCTTGAGCGCCACCACCAAGGGTGCGTAGAAACGATCCTTGTCAGAAGGAGTCTCCATCAGGAGTGTTTGACCTTTGGTGGACAATCCCCCGGACTTCAATCCGCGTTTCCACTCGGGGAATCCGATCGGCATGACGAGAGCCGACGCCGACGGTGTGTGGGAGTGGGATTCCGAGCCATCGGCATCATCGGAGCCTTTGATCCGAATCAGTCGGCCTTCGGTGGTCTTCGCTTCTCCCTCAAACGCAACACGATCGTCGAGTTTCCAGGAGGACCGAAGTTGCCAATGCGAACGTGAAGCAGCGGGATAAGCGATCACAGCATCCGCCATGAAGACGATCCCTTCTTCGCGCATCAACATCAGTTGACGTTGGATCTTGCAGGTCCCTTCGAGATCGCATTCCAATTCTAGGTAGTCGACATCATCGTCCGAGAACCAGCATACCTCTTGCCATGCGACATCGATGTTCACGGGTTTGCTATTGCGAGTCAGTTCGACATCCCAATCACCGGAGAAAACACGTTGGCCTCGTTCGTCGGTAATATCGAGCCAAATCACGTCGCTTGAAAAGTCCGCGACGACGCGGCATCCGACATCGCGCCATGACCGTCGCATCGATACGACATTGCTCTTCTCCCAGTAAACACTTGGCTTTGGAAGCCGCGCGTCGTTCGATTTGTCTTTGCGGATCTTGGAAGGCTTGAAACCAGCAGCAGTACCGACATCATCGGGCAATGCAACCGCGGCGGCCAGAAGAGCTTTCTTGTTCGCGCCGCACAGATCCATGACCGCCGTCCATAGCTCAGCATCATGGCGTGTGTTCTGCGCCTCGGTCAGCATGGCTTTCCCCTCGGCATCGGTTAGATGCAGCATGGTGGTAAGCAGTTTCGAGAGCGCCTTGCGCTGTGGCGGATACCACTTGCGAGCTCCAACGCTGTTGGCTGCCCAGCGACTCCGAACGAGGCTGGCAACGACGGCTCGTAAATCTTGGGCTCCAAAGGACAGAAGGGTTTCATGGCTCTCTGCGGATTGTTCCAGGATCAGAGCGATGCGGTTGAGCGTCTCACTGACGATGCGGTCTTTACCTCCCAGGTGCGACAGTTGCTTGGCGAGAGCGAGGGGGACTTCGCAGGCCCAAATCACCCATGGAAAGAGACCGTCTTCGTTCCCATTCGCCCACGCCCGGTCGACTTGGGTCAACGTCGATTGGAGCACTTCCAACCAGAGCGCGGGAGGAATATCGCGACCGACTTCGGGTAATGCGTGTAACCAGCCCGCACATGTCAACGCGACATAAGGATCATAACTGGACTTGGGCAACTGCTGAGTGATCCATTTGCCAATCTTCGTCGCGTGAGCCACTTGCTGCGATCGGATCTCAGGACTTACCGCAGGCGATTTTTTCTTGCGACGCGAGTTGGTCGGATTGGTCGAATTGCTGAAAGGCTGGGATCCAAAGGCTTCGACTAAGTCGTTCAGGAACTCGCGATGGCTCGGCTTGGCGACTTCCCAGTCCCCGGTACCCCAGAGCATGGCATTCAAGTAGCGATCGATCGGCAGATCGCTCAATTTCACCTTGCTCGCAGAGTTTCCAACCGGAAGTGAGGACTGCAGCAGGGTGACGTTCTCCTCGCAGAGTCGCTCCAACCATTGCATGGCGGTTTGGTTTTCTGCCTCGGCACTCTCCGCCGATTTCAGTCGGCGCGCTCGATGTTTGGGCTTTACCCAGTCCATAGGTCTCTCGTCCAGGTGATGGAAAAGTGTTAGGATACCCAGTGCTGCTAGCTCACTTGCGCTCGTACAGCACACCATTCGCACAGCATAACATTTGCACTGCATTCGCGTTTTGCAAAGCACATGCGTGCACTTCGCCTTGATCGTTCGAATCGATTTTAACAATCGAACACGTCCGGAAGGCAACGCCAATTGTTGTTGCTGGATCTCAAGATGCAAGGATGTTCTCGGCGAAACTTGAAAACTGTTTTTTGGACTTGATTTATGACAAATTTTCGATGGACCTCGAACGAGGCCCTTGGCACGCCGATCATGACACCGCCGATCATGACACCGCCGATCATGGCACCGCCGATCATGGCTATGTTGTGGATGCTCGCTGCTCTATCAAGTTTCTCAACAATCTTTGCACAAGACGAAGAGCCGCCTGAAAAGCCCGATATCAAGACGATTGTGGAAAAGGCGTTACTTGATCCTCCCGATTGCAAGAAAATGCTTGCGGATGGTCGTATCTGGATCCATCGTGACGAACAAGCTGTCCTCGTGGATGGATATATCTGCCAACGCAATGCGCCCCTCGAAATGTTCGCATGTCCGACGGGAACTAAAGAGCATGAATCCATCGTAGCTGTCTTTGCACGATCCCGTTTCGTCCATGCCGCTCTTCTCGCCGTTGGTGGGGTACCTGGAAAACCTGTTGCTTTCGAACCGAAATTTATTCCCGCTTCGGGAACAACGGTTCGAATCTACGTGCTATGGCACGACGACGATGGCAAGACGAAGGGTACACTCGCGCAAAACTGGGTGCGACAAACAGGAAAGAACAAAGCGATGGAGTGGGACTGGGTCTTTGCCGGCAGCAAAATCTACAAAGATCCTGATACCGGAAAAGAGAATTATCTCGGGGACGGAGGAGAGCTCGTCTGCGTGGCCAATTTCATGACGTCGACCCTCGATGTCGCGGTAAAAAGCGATGCGGCAAACTCGGGACTCGTGTTCGACGCTTTCTCCGATCGTATCCCAAAGCGTGAGACTCCCGTTCGATTGGCGCTCGTTCTAAGCGACGAAGTTCCTTACGCAGGTGCGGAAAACGATGCAACACGCGAAGAAACAAAGGGTGGAGGGGATAAAAGCGATCCCGATAAAAGCGACAGCAAGGATACCGGCGGGCCCGTGCCCAAGCACCTCACCGATCCCGTACCGGAGAGAATCCTGAAGTTCTTACCGGCTCGCAACCCCCAGTAATTCGAACCGGGAGTGGCAACATGTAGTTTGCTCCACCATTCAGCGATGCCGGTTCACGCAGCGTTTGGTCCTCGCTCCGGGACCTTATTTGCGTTCATTCCCCACTATCGTTCAAAACCCATCACCCCTCCGACCCCAAAAACGTTCCAAATACCGTGACATCCGATTCTAACGCATCCCTTTCAAATCCAAATAGATCGACTCAATCCACCAATGCTCCATTGGTCCCTTTCGGACAGCGATTGGTCGATGCGGTGCTCACCAAAAAAAATCCCGTATGCGTCGGATTGGATCCTCGAGCAAGTTCTCTTCCTGAGTCGATTCGACCTAGTGCGGGGGCATCGTTGAAAGAACAAGCGGATGCATTTCGAGTCTTCTGTTTCGAGATCATCGACACGGTTCACGAATTGGTACCTATCGTCAAACCCCAAGCCGCGTTCTTTGAAGAGCTCGGTGCGTATGGCATGGACGCTTTAGCTCAGGTTGTTCGATACGCCACCAAGCGTGGAGTGCTGGTGGTGATGGATGCGAAACGCGGTGATATCGGTACGACCGCGACCGCCTACGCGAATGCGTTCCTCGGTTCGGGACCCGAAGGTACCGCCGCGTTTAGCCCTTGGGGAGCGGATGCGTTGACTGTGAACCCATTTTTAGGGATCGATACTCTGGAGCCATTCACGCAGCGCTGCCATGCGAGCGGCTCTGGACTTTTTGTTCTGGTGAAAACGTCGAATCCAGGAAGTGGATTTTTACAAGACGTTGTCGATGGACGCCAGCAATCCACATCGGCCGTTTCGCTGTCGGAGAAACTCGCATCGCATGTGGAATCACTCGCAGCGGATTCACGCGGAACCGATGGCTACGGTTCGATCGGCGCCGTCGTCGGTGCTACGTATCCGCATCAACTCGCCGCGATGCGCGAGCGCATGCCCAGTGCGTGGATCCTCGTTCCGGGGTACGGTGCCCAAGGTGGATCGGCGTCCGATGTTAAGCATGGGATGGATGCACGCGGACTCGGTGCGATCGTCAATAGTTCACGCGGTATTATCTTTGCCCACGACATTCCGAAATACCGCGGTGCGGAGTGGACCGATTCGGTGCGAAATGCGACCCTCGACATGATCGAAGCGCTGACTTCGTAACGGTTTTTAACGTACTCGTACTCAGAACAGCGGGACTCGAACTCGACGGCTGTTCTCGGTTTTCTCGATTGCTTTAGACGGTAGTAGCAATCGTCGATGGTGAGGAGTGTGGTAATCATCCTCGAGATTTAGCAGGAGCAGCGAGTACGATGACGAGAACGAGTACTGTCCTCGAGCGGACTCTGTACGAGGGTAGCACGGTGGAATTTTTCGTAATCCGAGTCTCGACGCAATACCGGTCTATTGGTGCTTGAGGATTTGGGCACAGCGAAGGAGCGCCGAGAACGTGGAGCGAGCCTCT
>CAIYZV010000350.1 GCA_903930765.1 uncultured Pirellula sp. | reverse complement strand
GGGGCGTGGATGATCGTGGCACCTTGTCGCCGCATCGCATCTACAAAACGATCGATCCGCGGAGCAACTGCGTTGACACGCCGCACCGCGCTCAGGCAATGATGCGAATCCCAGACATCGCAGACGATCACCGCGGTTCGATTTGCGTCCCACGTTGCGGATTCGGAGATTCGGTGAAACCGCTGAGTCCCGGGCGCCACCTCAATTTGTTTGGTAAGCGAGAGCTGGACTGGATTGTCAGCTGCAGGTTGGGAAGCTGCTGGAGGATCGGATTGGCAGTAGGCTTGCGCTGCGGTGATTGCGGTGATACTGAGCAGGGTGGTACTCGAACTTGCCGACACCGAGAGCAGGAGCATAACTCTGGGGATGCGTTGGAAACGAGCCAAGAAAGCCGTGAGATCCATGTTTGCTTATCTCGTAAGAGGGATTTTCCCGTTGAACTCTGTTCGATTATGAACGGTGGATGCGAAGTGCCCAAGGTCCATTGTGGTGGTTGAAAAGTACAATCCCGCAAAAACGCGACTTTGAAAATGCAAAAACGCGACTTTGAAAATACCGTGGGAATCGTAGCCACGGAGAGGACTTTCTCCGGAGGCCCCTTGCGAAAACCTCGGAAACCGATGGAATATCGGGCCGTGGGCGAACCGAATCGTACGCCCACACACTCAGTACCAACACTCAGTACCAATACTTACCCAAAAAAGGTTCTCGCGATGCTGCCATTACCCTCTGAACATTGCCGATGGGGATTTCTCTCCACGGCGGGGATTGCCAAAAAGAACTGGAGAGCATTGGCGAGGACGAAACATGGTCGTGTGGCGGCGGTCGCCAGTCGTGACTTGGCAACAGCACAAAAATTCATCGATGATTGCCAAGGAAGTTGCCCGCAAAAGGTAACGCCAAAACCGTACGCGAGTTATCAAGCGTTGCTGGAAGATCCACAGATCGATGCAGTCTATATTCCGCTGCCAACCGCACTTCGCAAAGAATGGATCATCGCGGCAGCGAAGCATGGCAAGCATGTGCTGGCGGAAAAGCCAGCGGCCCTGACGGCGGGTGAACTGCAAGAGGTTCTCGACGAGTGCAAAGCGAACCAGGTTCAGTTCATGGATGGGGTCATGTTCATGCACAGCCAGCGGTTGCCGATGCTCCGAAAAACGCTTGATGATGGAACCTCGGTCGGTCCGATCACGCGAATCGCCACCCACTTTTCATTCAACGGGGATGATGCATTTCGCAAGTCGAACATTCGGTCCAATTCCAACTACGAGCCGCATGGTGCATTGGGAGATCTGGGCTGGTACAACCTTCGAATGATTTTGTGGGTGAACGGCTGGCGCATGCCAACGAGCGTGACCGCAAAATGCTTGAGAACGTTTCAAGGTGACGGGAGCCCGCGGCCGGTTCCAGCGGAATTTTCCGCTGAGCTTCTGTTCGATAATGGGGTTTCAGCCAGTTTCTACTGCTCCTTTGTAACGCAGCACCAGCAATGGGTTCACATCAGCGGCGAAAAAGGGAGTGTTTGGGTGGACGATTTCGTTCTGCCGATCTTTGGATCCAACGTGGGTTACGATGTCGTGCAACCCGAGTTCAACGCCAATGAATGCGATTTCCACATGCATCGACGCGTGCAGCGATGCTCGGTGGCCGAATACGACTCCGGCCATGCCCCATCGCAAGAAATCAACATGTTTGAGACATTCCACGCGGCCTTGCGAGGAAAAACACCCGAGGAGAGCTGGGGCAAGATGACGTTGCAAACGCAACAAGTACTCGACGCGGTCTACCGAGCCGCCGGTTGTAGCTAGCAGGTCAGTACGATGTTGGTAGACCTGACCCCGCATATAAAACGGACTCTGCGTTTAAACCGAGGCATGAATCCTTCATTCGAACGAGATTCCTCGTTTTTCTGCCAACAGTCGCATGACCGCTTCGAAATAGGGGAATGGAATGTTGGGTTTCCGTTTCCGCGCCCAAACGAAGACCACATTGACCATGGCCCGCGACATCTCACCGCTGTCGACTTTCGCTACGACTTGGTCGACAAAGGCTTGTTGTTCGGGAAATGCGACCCGGAGCCCATAGGTGAGTTGGTCTCTCAGTTCTACGGTGTTGTACGAGAACATCCGCTCGGCCTCATTGATATCCAATGGGTCTTGGGCGAATCCTGTGTTCGGGGTTAGCAAGATACCGACACAAGTCACGGCAATCCAAGTGCGACGGGAAAATCGTAAGGGTTTTAACATCATTGCATGCATTCTTCGAATGAGGTCCAATACCGTATCGAGGGGTAGAAGTACCTGGAGGATGGAACTAGAAACAAGCCAAATTGCGGAAGTTGCGAAAGTTGGGCGAGTTCGACGAGGAAGAATTGGGTTGGCCGGAAACGGGTCGATTGGCGGGAATCGACTACGGGACCGTACGTATTGGGATCTCGATATGCGATCCCAGTAGGACATGGACCAGTCCGCTCGAGACGTTCCAGCGACGTCCAGAACCGCTTGAGGCCAAGTATTTTCGCAAGTTGACGCAGGACAATCAGATTTTGGGTTGGGTGGTTGGGTTACCGATTCACTGCGATGGCCGGGATAGTTCCAAGGCCAAGGAATCGCGGGCATTTGCGCGGTGGTTGATGGAGACCACCGAACGCCCAGTCCGGTTCATCGATGAACGTTACACGACGGCGCTTGCGACCCGATTGTTGAGAGAAGTTGAGTTGACTCACAAGCAGCGCAAGAAACAACTCGATAAAATTGCGGCGCATATCATTTTGGATACCTATTTAGAGTCCTCGCGACACCCTGGTTTTCAACCGGTCACACTGGAGAGCACAGACGATGAGCACGAATCGATCGATGGATAAACAACGGAAGCATCGCGCCTGGGGAGCGGCTGTCTGGGTTGCTGTGGCATCGGTGTGCCTAGTGCTCGGTGGGGATGCGCCACGTTGCCATTCCCAAGACAAATCAGACCGTCGCGGAAATTCTACGGCGGCCGAGGTTCCCGAACCACTTACCAAGTACTTGGGGCGACGCATCGCATTGCCGATGAGTTACCACGGAATCCCTTGGTTGAACCGACCGGAACGAATCCAAGAAGAGAACCCGGAGGAGATGCTAGCGCAATTGGGGATTCAACCGGGTATGGCCGTTTGTGACATGGGGTGTGGCGATGGCTACTACACGATCGAGTTGGCGAAACGGGTCGGCCCGGCAGGCAAGGTCTACGCGGTAGACATTCAACCTGAAATGTTGCAGGAGTTGTCGCGTCGCTGTGAACAGAACAATTTGAAAAATGTCGATATGATTCTCGGGTTGCCCCATGATCCCAAGCTGCCCGGTCCGTCCAAGCAACCCAGTGACCCCAAGGAAGGCCGTGACCCCAAGGAAGGCAGTGACCCCAAGGAAACCGAGGGGACGTTGGATTTGATTTTGATGGTGGATGTTTACCATGAGTTCTCCAATCCGGTGGAGATGCTTTCCGCCATGCGTCGTTCTCTCAAAAAGGATGGCGTGATCGCTTTGGTGGAGTTTCGGGGTGAGGATCCGCAGGTTCCAATCAAAGCCGAGCATAAGATGACCAAGAAGCAGATCTTGAAAGAGTACGAGGCCAATGGGTTTCGGTTGGTCAAGCAGTATGACCGGCTTCCATGGCAGCACCTGATGTTCTTGGGGCCCGATGGTAATACTTCGGATGGTAACACTAAGGACGCGAAGGAGTAGGAAGGGCGATGTTGCATCTGCAGAGCGAATCCCAAAGTCGCTGGCTCAAGCAAGTCCAGGGGAATCTACCTGAAATACTCATCGACCATGCCCACTGCGAGCACAAAGCGGCTGCGACCGCGATGAACTTGATCGGGGCTTATGTCGATTGTGAGGAGTTGACACGTGAGATGACGGTCATCGTTCAGGAAGAGTTGGAGCACTTTCATAGGGTGCTCGATCTCTTGAAACGCCGAAACATACGCTTTCGACGCTTGCGACCTGGTGATTACGGGAAACGACTGAACGGGCTGGTGCGTTCGGACGAACCCAATCGGGCGGTCGATCGACTGCTCATCGCAGGGCTGATCGAGGCTCGATCGTGCGAGCGGTTTAAACTCCTTCGCGAGCATATCGATGACAGAGAGCTCGCCGATTTTTATGGTTCCCTCTTCGAGTCCGAAGCTCGTCACCACACGACCTATGTACGGTTGGCGAGGTTATTTCAAGACACAGAACTGGTGCGGCAGCGCTTGGAAGAACTGTCGGCAGCAGAATCGGAGATCATCGCTGGTGGTCATCCGCTCGCCAGAATGCACAGCTAACCATGAAGCTGCGAACGGCTAAACTGCGTTTGGCGATGGTGTTGGTGTGAGAAGGCGCTGAAAAAAACAACGAAGGGTGAACCGTCCTGTGGTCGAACCAACCGAAGCGTCTTCTTCGCTCCGTCTGAAACCGAAAAGGCTCGGGTTTGTAACGCTCGGAGCCAACGTGCCGTCGACCCGTTTTCGTTTTTTTGCTTTCCAAAAACCGTTGGCAGCTCGAGGGCATCGATGCCGGATGTGGACGAGTCGTCCGAGTGTTTATGATTACTACCCGAAGTTAGGTTGGCGTCCGAGTTATCAGATCAAACGGGCCAACCGCTGGCTGCAAAGCCTCGATGCTCGCTGGTTTCGCCCCGACACGATTTACTTGGAGCGAGGGGCATTTCATGATGAGAGCACATGGATGGACGAACGGTTTCGTCGATGGACACCGCGATTGGTTCTGGATGTCGACGACGCGATCTTTTTGCAGTTCCCAGAAAAGATTCCCAAGCTGATCCGGATGAGCGATCACGTGATCGTCAGCAATCGGCCGCTTAGGGAGTATGTGGCTCAGTTCCACGATCGGATTACTGAGATCCCAACTTCGGTATCGCTTGAAAGGTATCACTGCCGGGATTACCCATTGGAGCCGCCCAGCAGACCGACGATCGGATGGATTGGAACCACGTCGAATCTGGCGTTCATGAGCGTTTGTGCGGGAGCGTTACGGAGGTTATCCAGGGAGCATTCGTTCACCCTTTTGGTGATTGCTCCGACCGACGAGCCGCTCCGGGGAATCGATTTGGCTGGAGTCGATGTCCGGTTTGAGCGGTGGGCGCCGGAAACGGAACTCGGGTTTCTTCGGTCGATGGACATCGGAGTGATGCCATTACCAAGCGATCAGGAGTGGATGAAGTACAAAGCGGCGACCAAGCTGGTGCAGTACATGGCGATTGGGATTCCAGCGGTTGCATCTCCGATCGGTGTGAATGCCGATATCTTAGCCGGGGATCGAGGCGGGGCTGGGGGCCGAGTCGGGATCGCCGCGTCGAATGAGGAAGAGTGGTTTGAGGGGCTTCGGCGGCTACTGGACGATCCCGATTTGCGACGAAATCTTGGGAGGCAGGGTCGAGGTTTGGTGGAGAGTCGATTCAGCGTGGAGGCCAATCTTGGGCGGTTGGAGCAGGTGTTGGCGGGGGATTGAGCCGAATGGGCCGAGGCATGCCGAAATTCCAGTCAGGGTGCCAAACGGGCGTTCTCGGCACGCCATCGACGCGTAGTTGCAATCGCAAAAGGGGCATTCCTTCGTTGATTCCCAAAGCGAAACATCGAGAAAACTTGACTTTTGGGCGATAGGAAGGTGTAATTGAGCGTGTGGTGATCAGCCTCCACCACAACCCTTGTGACCACACACCCTCCTCCTTTTGCTGCGGGTTTTATTTACGGAAAGTTGTTTCATGATGAGGCTCTCTGCCGTCAGTCTGTCCACGCGTTCGGCTGACCGTCTGGATATCGCGTTTGATTTCGAACCGTTGGCGGCTCGTCCGCAAGTCATCGCCCTAGCAAGTCACAGCCGTTTCTGTCACAGCAAGATGCAGGTTGTCCGTCGCGGCATGACGCTGATCGAGGTTTTGATCGCGACGGCGTTGACGCTGCTGATCATGCTGGCACTCGCTCAAGGTTTTAAGACCATGAGCGAGGGGGTGACCGCGGGTCGGGCTCGGTTGACAGGGAGTGATCAGTTGCGGTCAATATCAGGACTGCTTCGATCGGATTTGAATGGGTTGACCGTCAATACCAATACGCTACCTCAGTCGTACCAGGCAGCGAATGGGTACTTCATGTACTACGACGGTCCCATCAGCGATTCGACAGCGATGCTGTTTAACTACGCTCCGTTGGGTGCCGAGATCGAAGACCGAATCAGCGCCAGTCGCCATTCCGATATCGATGACGTCGTGATGTTCACTGCCAAGGCTCGCGACGGCGAATGGTTCCGTGGCAGAGTCCCTTTAGCATTGCTCAAGATTCATCAATACAACACGACTGGTTCTAGCAGCGCGATTGTCGAGGATGATTACTTCACCGATGTGACAGTTGCCTCCGAGTATGCCGAGATCGCATGGTTCATGCGACCACTTAATGATTTGGGCTCGATCAACATTGCGGAGTTGGGGAATAGTGGTTACGGCGCGATTCCTCCCTCCAACCCCGTCTTGGATGTTGCCCCAGTTGCAGATCGGACTGGAGATGGAGTTCCTGATACGGATGGTATGCCGGACCGGATCGCATTGTGTCGCCGTGCTCTATTGATCCGCCCCGACTTGAATATTACCCCGCCTTCTGGCATGACGATACCTAGTGATCCTCAGGTGGCTGTTCGGCCTTTGCCTGTCGACCCACGTAACACCGATAGCTTTCGTTATCACATGCGTTTCGCGTACCAGCGGTGCGATCTATCGGTTCGACCGTTTTATGATTCGGTTCGCGATGCGTTGGTGTTAAAGACAAACTCGCTCGCGGATTTGCAACTGCCTGAAAATCGATTCGCGCATTACGTTGCACCAAGCGGCGATAACACGGCTTCACTGCCCGTTCTGGCGTTGACTAGTGAATCCGATTCCACCGGCGGCTATTTGAAGATGACCAATCTGGCGTACGGCAATGTGACGCAAGATGATGGAGGTAGTCCAACGGCTATCGACTATGGAACCTTGAAGCCCGAGGATCGCGGTTTTATCCCAGCCGCGTTCTTCAGGACATCGCTATCGAGAAATACCGCTGGGACGCTTGTTTCTCTACCGACATTGGAGGAGATCGTAGCCTCCAATGTGGTCGGATTCGATGTTCGCGGATTCGATGCGACCGCTCAGCAGTTTGCCGCCCCTGGGGCAGATGGCGGGTGGGGGATTGTTGGTGTCGACGACGACATCAATGGCACCACGGATGATCGCAGTGAAGCGGGTTGGCCACAGTCGGACGATTTGATTGTTGGTCCTGGGGATCCTGGGTATGCGTTGATGATCCGCCAGTTCGAAGGTTCCACTCCGGTTGTCGCGAACTCGGGGACTTTCGTCGACCTGTGTTGGGGGCGGCGAGTGGTTAACCAAATCAGCAATTTTTCCCAGTCGGTGACCTTAACGGATGGGGCTCCCGGGATGTCTCACTTTAGGAAGGACTGGGGATCGGTGATCAGCAAGCAAGCCAACTTCTGGAGTTCTGCGCTATCGGGTTTTTCACCGTTGTCGATGGGGACGACTGTGCTGCCGAACGCGTCATTGATCAAATCGGGGCGATTCAACGTGTCTAGCAACGTCTATCAGCCAACCTTCGATACCTTTACAGACTACTATGAATCGGACGGAAAT
>CAIYZV010000349.1 GCA_903930765.1 uncultured Pirellula sp. | reverse complement strand
CGGACACGACAGTCGGCATCTGCTGCTGATTTTCTCGTCTGGGTCGCTTCCGAGGATCAACGGGTCGCGTTGCAGCCGATCTCGGCGCGGATTGAATTGCTGGACAGCGACCACGATCGAAATTTGGTCCGCGAAGATTATCGCGATTACCAAACCATGCAGCGTCTGGAGTCCTCGCATTTGTCGATGGAGTTAACCCCGCGGTTTTTTAGGAACGATCAGTACCGAGAACTGCTTGGGGATGCTCTGGTCGATATTCTTCGAGACCCCGATCAAGCGGAAAAACGGCTCGCCCAATGCAAGAAGGCTTGGGATCATCTGACCGATGAAATCGGTAAGGAAAAGCTGCGGGTCAGCTTGGAATCGGCGAGCGGTTACTCAAAGTAAAAGAAAACGCTCCGGCGAACTCATCGCGAGAACGCTCAATGGTGAAGGACCTATGAAGAAGGATTTCTTCGAGGGACCTTGTGGTGTTTTTTTGTTGGTGCTGATGCCTTCCATGGCTATCATAGAAAAATAGGGCGACTCGCCGAATTTCTGTTGCTCGAAATACGCGTCCCTTTGTGTTTTCCTGTGCTTGATTTTTTCTTATGCTACGATTCTGCAAGCTCGCTCTGAAGTTCCTTGCTGCGACCATTGTGGCTCCGTTCCGTGCGGTCGGTGAGTTGGCGGGTTGGATTGGGCTCTCCACGAAAGCGACTTTTGACACGTCTGAGACAGAGCATCGTCGGCCGTGGTGGCAACAGCTTTTTCTCGGTCCAGTCGATTGGCTTCGAAAAATCTTCAACTGGATTGCGTTCGTTGTAGCGATCCCCTTCGCGGGGCTCAAGGAAAACCGTCGACGTCGTGATAGGGCGGTCGCAGGTATACCTGCAATAGTGATGGGAGTCTTAGTGGGTTCCTTGGTTTGGTATGCCGTCGCTTCTGCTCGCTCGGTCAATGCTCGCTACATCCTTCAATTTGACGAAGCGGCCAACACAGACGATTTTGCGAAAGCGCGTTCGATCGGAAATCACTTGATCGCCCAAGGGACTCGGACGAGTCCAGAGCCTGCGCTTCGGTTCTGTAAGTTGCTGGCAGAGAACGATGAATTAGAACGAGGGAACGCCCTCATCGAAGCTCTGGCGCCAGATGACAGTCCGGGGTATCCTCCTGCTCACGAACAGCGGGCAATCGGTTATGCGAACCTGATCGCACGCGGTGCCAGCCCACAATATGCGTCGTCGTTGCTCTGGCATCTGAACCAAGCAGGAAATCGCAACAGTGAAAGTATCAGCTTGGCCTGGGCCACGTACTACCGGGCAACAGGTCAACTTGAGCCATGCATACGCGCCTTCGAAGTGGCAGCTCGCAGCAACCCGGATCACTATTTTTCCGCAGCCGATCTCTGCAGCATCAACCGAGATAGGGATAGCGCGGAAAAACTGATGAAGTTGGCCCGGGATGAGTTTCGTCGGCGACTGGCTCAAGACCCCCTCGATACAAAATCGAGAATCCAGCTAGCCCAAGCCATGGCTAGGCTCGAGCAATTTGACGAAGCGGAACAAACGGTGCGGGCAGGAATGCAATTGCAGTCGGACGACGTGAACCTCGTCCAGGCCTTGGCCAACCTTGAATTGATTAGGTATGAACGCGCGAATCAGTTGCAGCAACCTCTCGATACACGGCTGGAGCATTTGCTGAAAGCCTTCAACATTCTTCGTGATCCTTCGATCGTTTTTGATCGTATGGTGCGGTTGTATCGAGATGCAAGCGATGAAAACGACAAATTGAAAATACGAGCATTCTTTGATGAGCAGCTGCACCAGAAGGAAGCAACACCAGTGGGTCACTTTGCGCTCAGCGTGATCGCGGTTCTTGAGGAGGATACCGAGGAGGCCATCCGGCAACTCGAACGGACGCTAGAACTGGATCCTGAGCAAACGCTTGTCAAAAACAATCTTGCGTGGCTACTGGCAGCCAGAGAATCACCAGATCTCGATCGAGCAATGGAACTTGCGAGTTCCGCCGTGGCAAAGGCCCCCCAGATCGCGACCTACCGAGATACCCTGGGTACGATTCTGTTGAAGCGTGGTGATGCCGCTCAAGCGGTAACGGAGTTGGAACGGGCGCTGCCAGGGATGCCGCCAAATGACCGTTATAAAGTGCATCGCAAACTAGCTCAGGCTTACCAGGCGCTGGGCGACGAAGATCTCACCGAGCGTCATCGCAGTAAGAGCGAGCCACTATCGCGAGTCAATCAGTAGGGTAGGTCCTGTTCAAGCAGGTTGTATCCAAACTGCAGTGCAATCACCCGCAGTGCAATCACCCGCAGTGCAATCACCCGCAGTGCAATCGACTTCAGGGGTGCTCTTCACTCGCTCGGCTCCGACGGCTTGGTCGTCTGCGAAGAGGCTTCATTCGCCGAATCCTCAATCACCTCGCTCTGCGGCGTTGTGCTCGGATCCGTTGGGAGTAGTGAAGCAGGACCAACCTCTGCGGGTACCGATGACACACCTGGTTTTGGGGTGACGCTAGGTGGATTGGGGTAGGCTCCAGGTCGGATGTAGGAAGGTTGTGGCGGAGTGGGGTAAGATGGATAGGCGTTCGGATAGGGAGCGTACGCTGGATTGGGCATGCCAGGGGGCGAGTAGGGGTGAGCGGGAAATTGGTTAGGCGTGCTTAAAAGCATCATTTGCGTTGGGGGAAAGTTGGCGGGCACGGCGGGGGTGGACATTGTTCCCAAAGCAGGACTCAATGCCATCGACAAACCGATACCCCTGATTTCGGTTGCCGTAGGCTCGTCGAAATCCCATGCCGTTCCATCGATTCGTCCGACCAAGCTTGCCACGCGATCGGCGATGATCTTGTCCTTGCTAGCTTCTCGCTTTTCGGTTGCTTCCCTGAGTTTCTGCGCCGTTTTCTCTAGCGAATCGAGCATGCGTTTGGTGACTGAATGCTTTTCTTCAAATTCAGAGGTTACAATTTTTTTGATTTGGGATACGAGTTCTTCTTTCTTAGCTTCATCATCGCATGCCGCATATTGCTGAAGCAATCGAGAGGTGGCGAGGGTGCTGCTGTGGCTAGCAGGACTCAAGTGAATGTTGCCCGGTGGCGCGTAGGCTCCGGAGGATACGTGGACCGAGGAAGGTACATATCCCGTGGACGCGGAGATCGTGGGTAGAGGATAAGGTGTCGGATAACTCGGATTTGGATGCGTTGGAGGAAACGACTGCGGGCCTGGTGTCCATTGCTGGACGCCCGAATGTGGGAGCGAAGCAATCGGGCCGCCTGGGTACGGCGCAACCACATGCGGATAAGGTGTAGTGCCAGGTGGGACCATGGCGGGCATGGGGGGTGGGACCATGGCGGGCATGGGGATTTGCCTAGCATTTGGATTGGGCAACGGAACCGGGTTGGAATTAGGCCCCCATTTGTCGTTTTGCGGACGATTATTCTGCTGTGCAAACAGCATTTCTCGAGCGGCGAAGCCGACGACGAAGATACTTCCCAACGCTCCCGCGACAACAATCCATTTCTGAGTACTCTTCATGCTGATCCACCGTTTGTTGTGCTATTGATATTGCCGCTATCCGAGCGCGCCGTTCTGCGATTCACCGCCGTGCGGGAGTCTACCGCAAGTAAAAACGGGAGTAAACACGACAATACATCGAGCGGAATCGCCGCGCAAATGCTGTCATTCCCGAACTGTACTACCAAGAGCTTCGGCAGTTGATGCTACCGGTGTTTCGGCTACTATCTGTGTCGGGAACTACGACCCGTGTTGGTAGTAGGGGGAGATCATGAGATAGGCGAGGACGCCGGTGATCGACACGTAGAGCCATACCGGCATGGCGTATTTAGCGATGCGTCGATGGTCGGAGAATCGACCGAGCAATGCGAATAGAAATGCTCGGAGAACCAGGGGCAGAACGACAAGGGACAGAACGATGTGTGAGATCAGCACAAAATAATAGACCGGCCGTATCCAGCCTTGTCCGCCAAACGAGGTGGAGGGGTTGGAAAGATGGTACGTGACATAGCAAACAAGAAAGCAGCCGCCGAGGCAGAATGCAGAAGTCAGTGCAAACCGGTGCAACGCGATCTTTTTCGATTTGATCGCTATCCAACCGGTGATCAGAAGGATCGAGGTCAGGCCGTTGATGGCTCCGATGGCATGGGGCAAGAAATGCGTCCAGTTCCCGAGGTCGATTTTGGTACGGATACCCAGTAGCAGGGCAACCACGAGAGGAATCGCGATCGACAGTACGTTCACACCGAGGATGGCTTTTGCGTCTTTGGTATCCGGTTTGGTCGCCGAGGCATTGTCTGGGGATTGCGATTCAGTCATGGTTCACCGAAGGTCCATGGGATAGCGGGTTTGTGTCGGCCCGATTAGAAACCGATCAACATACATCAGCATACCGGGGCGGCAAGGCCCTGCGGGCCTTTGGAGTTAGCCCTTACGGATTTCATTCATACCGATCAGGCCGATACCATACCGATCAGGCCGAAACGGAGAAGAACCGCGAAGAGAGGTGTACTGCGAAGAGAGGTGTTGCGGTTGGCGATTTCTAGTATCGCGTATCTCGAATGGGTTTGACGGTTCGGATGACATCCGCCCGATCGCGTTCATCGAAGATTTGTGCCAGCAAGAAGCACTGGAGGGCTTGCATGAGTCTCGCGCACTGAGTCATGACGACATCCTCGCGTCGATCCCGATTGGAAATGGGGGTGATATTGACGTGGATATGCGTCGCCAGTTTGATTTGGTTCTTCTCGCTTCCAGCCTTCATTTCCAGTTCGGTCAATTTGACCTGGACGCGGTGTTTTCCGAGACGCTGGTCGGCTTGACGCGTTAGCGGTGTGTTCCTGCAATCAATATCGAAGATGGCTTGGTTGAGTTCCACATGATTGACTTTGCCTTGGAACTCTTCGATGAATCCTCGAAGTTTCTCGAGGGTTACTTCCTTCGTGACGTTGGAAACCAGTTCCGCTTCCAATTTTGTCTTATTGGTGGACAACCCGACCCAGTCCAGCCAACTCGTAGGTTGCGAGAAAGTTTGGTAGTCTTTGTTTTTCAATTCCTCGAGCCCGATCGCGACGACGCGATCACGGCCGGATTCCTTTGCCATGATCAAGCAGCGGTCGGCGCGGCCTAGCGAGGTTTCGTCGGTGTCGCCGAGTTGCACTACGGTTACGCCGAAGCTCGCCGTGATGCAACTGTTTCTAAGGTCAGCAATTGGCATTCGGCTCAGCTTGCTGCGAATCGATTCCGCGAGGTCTGTCGCTTCCTTCAAATCACAATTGGGGCAGAGCATCACGAACTCTTCACCACCGTAGCGTGCTACCAAGTCGGTGGATCGGCATGATTCCTTAAGCAATTGAGCGAACATCCTTAATGCTGCATCACCCGCTTGATGCGAGAAGTTATCGTTGATGCGTTTGAAGAAATCGATGTCGCAGATGATGATCGCGCCTTGAGGCACACCGTCGATGTGCTGCTTTACAAATTCCGGAAGTTGGCGGTTGAGTTCGCCCCGATTGCAAACCTTGGTCAGTGGGTCCTGGCACGCGCGCTGATGGAGCGTCGCGATTTTCTCTTCGAGAGCAGCCGTTTCGCTGATGTCGTCGAGCAGCATCGCGCCTCCTACCAGGATTCCTTGTTCGTTGTTGACAGGAACCAACTCGAGCTTCAGATGCAAAAGATTTGAATCCGGCGTTTTGATCGAATACCGTCTTTCGCAGCGTTCGCCGGTGGTGATCAGCTCCACAAACGGACAATTCTCGTCGGCGATTTTGAAACCGTCTTTGTCTCTTAAGCCCGCGATGGCTGGAACCCAGAATTGTTGCAGCACCGCATTCGCTTTCTGACCCGTCATCCTCTCGGCAGCTTTATTCCACTGCAAGATCCGGAATTCGGTGTCTATAAAAATCACTCCCTGCTGCATATTGTTCAGCATGTGCCGGTAAAAGCTGTCACTGAGCGTGTGATCGAGCGCGCTGGATTGAGCTGCGTACACGCTCTGAACTTCAGGGGTCGCTGCCGATTGGAAGTGCAAGAGCTGAGCCTGGGCTGGCAAGTTAATGGCCCAGCGTTTCCGAACCATCGCGTCGAGTTCGGGCCGAGGCCGTAGAACCAGTTCCGCAAAGGATGCGGTCAGCCGAGGATTGAACTGTGTCCCGCTGCATCGTACTAATTCCGCAACTGCCGCAGTCGGAGTTAGCGGCTCGCGATATACCGAACGAGTTGTCATCGAATCATAGGCATCGATGATGTTGATCAAGCACGACGTCATGGTCGCAGCTTCGGATAGATCCACCCCCTTCAAATCAGAATAACGCTTGCCGACGCCCAAAATCGCTCTCTGCAGAGTCTCGGATCCCCCAGCAGAACGGACGATTTCAACGCCGACGTGCGGGTGCAAGTCCATCATGGACTGCTCATGGTTGTTCAGTTTTTCCGATTTTTGCAGAACGCGATCGGGAATGCCTATTTTCCCAATCTCGTGAAGCAATCCGGCCAACTCGAGTAACTGGAGCTGGTCTTCGCGGACCTCATAAGCCATCCCCCAAGCACTCGCTCTCATGGCGACACGAAGGGAATGGCTAGCGGATGGTCCGTACTTGGCCCTCAAAGCGATGTGCAACGATGAGACAATTCCAAATTTCGCATGGACTTGTTGGAGATCCCGCAATGGTGAATCGGAACCGCTTGGGTGCAATTCCGCTTTGCTCGGTTCCAACTCGGGTGGAGTTGAGGCTTCAACGATGTTCGCAGCAGTTCGATTCTCGATCGGTACCTTAGCAATCGGGGGCAATGCCGGTGAGGAACCAGGGGATGCTGCGCGGACCTTTCCCGTTTCACGACTTGGCTCGTGATTTTGATCAGGGATCTCAGGTGGGAGGACCGGGGTCTGCGTCATCTATGTCAAATTCGATAAAATGGTGTACACGGCGAGTGCATCCCCCTTACGGTTAATCGCGGTCGCCGTTGTACTTTTTCAACTCAGCAGAAGACTAGTTCACGGAAAACAACCGCAAGAAAATCCAGGAAAGTCAAAGGATACGATGGGTAGAATGGTGAGGGGTTTTGTGTGCTGGAGCGATTTTTCCGACTTTGCCGGCACGGGGTTTTTACTCAATGGGCCTTCGAATCGGGTCCCAGGCCCCCGGCGTCCTGCTTTTCCATGCCCCTTCTCTGCAGTACCATGCGTTAGAGCCCCTGAGTAATTTTCCCTGAGAAACGATCGCCGTTGTTCTCGAGTTTGAAACCTTATCGATAGCAAAAGCATGAACTCCCCTCTCGTCGTTATCAGTATCTTTGTCGCCGTTGCAGGAGCGATCCTAGCTCTAATCGCAATCGCTATCTTCACTCGCTACTTCTGGCTGTGGATTCAAGCGGTGATGACCGGTGCCAAAGTGGGTGTGCTTGATTTGATCGGAATGCTTTTCCGACGTGTCGATGCTCGTACCATTGTTCGTAGCAAGATCATGGCCGTTCAAGCTGGCATCAATGATCCTGATTTGACCACCAAAGCACTCGAGGCACACTATTTGGCACGAGGCAATGTGCCTCAAGTCATCCGCGCGTTGATCGCTGCCAGAAAAAGCCGACAGATCACCCTTTCGTTCCGCGAAGCTGCAGCGATCGATCTCGCGGGCCGTAACGTCCTAGACGCGGTTCAGACCAGTGTCTACCCTAAGGTAATCGATTGCCCTCCTCGCAATAGCGCCAACCCGTTTCTCGATGCGATCGCCAAAGATGGTATTCAACTGAAGGTCAAGGCGCGAGTGACCGTACGGGCTAACCTGCAACGATTGATCGGTGGCGCCACCGAAGAAACCATCATCGCTCGTGTCGGACAAGGAATCGTCTCGGCGATCGGCTCTTCGGATAGTCACAAGGTTGTCCTCGAAAATCCAGACGTGATCTCGAAGACGGTTCTTGCTAGCAGACTCGACGACCAGACTGCGTTTGAAATCGTTTCGATCGATATCGCCGATATCGACGTGGGCGAAAACATCGGTGCACGGTTGCAAGCCGATAGGGCCGAAGCGGACACGCGCGTCGCTCGCGCCAAGGCGGAAAGTCGCCGCGCCGAGGCGGTCGCGATCGAACAAGAAATGATCGCGAAAATCGAAGAAAGTCGATCGGTCGTTGTCGCTTCCGAGGCGTACGTGCCGGTCGCGATCGCGGAAGCACTCCAAACTGGAAAAATCAACGTGATGGATTACTACAAGCTGAAGAATCTGACCGCCGACACGGAAATGCGTCAAAGCATTGCTGGGACGAGCACCACCGGACCGGCTGCAAACGCTCGAACCAATTAACCGACTGCCGATGGCACAACTTTAACCGAGTGCTAATGGCACTACATTAACCGAGTGCTAATCGCACAACTTTAACCGAGTGCTAATCGCACTACATTAACCGAGTGCCAATGGCACTAGACACTGCGAACATCATGAGCGACGAACTCGACGATTTCCTCCGTCAAGCTGCCCAGCGCCGGCAGCAGCGTCAGCAGCAGCGGGCGCAAGGGGGCAAGGCGGCGCCGGCGAACCCCGCTGAGCAACCACAGACTCGGTCGCAGCGGTCCGCGCCGCCACCGGTTACCCCGTCCCTGAGCAGCGCGAATCCGTCAACGCCGGATGCCAATGCTCGGACCGGAACTCCGATCCCTAAAGTTCGGACCTTGGAGCCAACCCTCGCAAACCGCCACGTCGAGAGCGATTTGTCCTATGCCGATGAACGCATGGAAGGCCACATCAAGGAAGTATTCCGTAGCGAAGGTTCGTTCAAACCCCTTTCGGATTCCAGCGGTCGGTCCAGCGACTTTTCGGCCTCCAGCAATTACTCGCCAGCCGATAATAAAGCCTCCTCGGAGTCCCCGACGGGTGCCCCTGCTTCGAAAGCGATGGTTTCCTCTGGGGATCTGATCTTTCAACTTCGGCATCCCCAAACGTTGCGATTGGCCATCATCGCACACGAAGTTCTTCGCCGACCGTATCCGTAGTGCCCGTTCGCTCCGCGGTCGAAGGCAACTCGTATTCGCCGTATTCGGTGCTACGACAATACCTCCATTGAAAAATACGCTAACAGCTACTCGTTGCATTCATCCATGCCTCAGCCTTCGAATCAACCTGATTTTTCCTTGGGTGCCAACCGGTTGCTCCCGGCCATCGCACAAGACGTCTCGAGTGGAAAAGTCCTCATGTTGGCGTGGATGAATCAAGAGGCCTATCTGGAAACAGTTTCTTCTGGGTATGCGACTTACTTTAGCCGATCGCGGAACACGCTTTGGCGCAAAGGGGAGGAGAGCGGCCACCGGCAGCGTGTGGTCGAAATCCGGATCGATTGCGACGCGGATACGATCTTGGTTGTGGTCGAGCAAACCGGTGCGGCGTGCCACGAAGGGTATGCAAGCTGTTTTTTCCGAGTCCTGAAATCGGATAACTACACGGTCGATCAGCCTCGGGTGGTCGATCCCCATTCCGTTTACAAAGCCGACTCGTCCAGCCATCGTTCCACCAACAGCGGTTGATCCCCTTGCGAGAGTTGCATCGATGCCTGAGCTACCCGAAGTGGAAACCATGCGGCGTGGATTGATGCCATCGATCGGTGGTTCCATCACCCGCATCGAGTTTCCGGAGATCCCCTATCGGCCGATCCAAATGACCCCGGCGGCGATCGATTGGCATGCTCGAGTGCGTGGCACGCGAATCGTTGCTGTGGATCGCATCGCAAAGCGAGTCTTGGTCCGACTCGACAACGGGGACTCGATTGTGATGCAGCCAAAGATGGCAGGCCTCGCCCTCATCGCCGATCCGCCCTCCGCCGAGCACACTCGCTTGGTAGTCTACGTGACCGGCGCTGCGTGTGATCGCTTCATTTATTGGGACCGTCGCGGTCTCGGGACCATCCATCTCTGGACGGCTCAGCAATGCGAGGAACATCTCGGTCCGGATTCGCTTGGACCCGATGCATTGGCGATCACTGCCGGCGATTTCATCGATCGACTCCGAAGGATTAAACGCCAAGTCAAACCGGCGTTGCTCGATCAGAAATTGGTTGCGGGCGTCGGTAACTTGTATGCCTCGGAGATCCTCCACCGAGCCAAAGTGCATCCCGAACAAATATGCGAATCCCTTTCGAAGCCGCAGTGGCAACGTATCTACGAATCCATGCGGCGTATCTTGCTGGAGGCGATCGAGAGCGAAGGCTCTACGCTTGGCGATGGCACGTACCGAAATGCGATCAATGGCGAGGGGCAATACCAAAATCATCATCGTGTGTACGCGCGCGGTGGGGAGCGATGCCAAACGTGCGATGCGTCAAAAATCGTTCGTATTGTGCAAACGCAGCGCAGCACATTCTATTGCCCACGCTGCCAGCGCCTGGGCAAGTCCCGAAGCAAGTAATTTCGCTTGGGCGATAGCATTCGGAGACGCTCTGCTCGGTTGACTTTCTGTGGTATCGCCGCGGGATATCTCTATGTGCGACGAATTAGGGTTCTTGGTTTTCGGAAAGTAATGGGCGGAGTACAATGAAAGCTCCCGGATTCCTCCCTCCCCGTCGCAAGCCAGTTGGTACGAACCATGCTCCGCCATGCTCGATTCGGTGTTCTGCGAGTTTTGCCCGCTATTTGCGCGATTGGATTCTCCTTTTTGTGGGGATCCCCGGGTTCTAGCTTTGCCCAAGAAGCAACGGCCCAGGAAGCAACGGCCCAGGAAGCAACGCTCGAGTTCAATCGCGACATCCGACCGATCTTGTCCGAATACTGCTTTGCCTGCCACGGCCCTGACAAGAACGCCAGACAAGCCGATTTAAGACTTGACGACCGAGAAGCG
>CAIYZV010000348.1 GCA_903930765.1 uncultured Pirellula sp. | reverse complement strand
CCAGCGTAGACCATGCTCTTGAGTCCCGCATAGGTCATCGATGCGTACGAGCGCAATCCTCCCGTCGCCTCGTCCTTGCCCGCCATCGAGTCCCCACCCGCCGCCGGCGTGTAATAAAATCCACCGTCATTGAGCAGTGGAGCGAATGGCGTGTTGTTGGCAGGTGACTCCAAGTTCTGGCATCGATTCACAAATGCGAGCGCTCGAGCAATCGCCGGATCATCCTCCGGCACCCCCGTCGAACGAAGAGCGTCGATGAAGAAAGAAGTGTTCGATAAGTCGGGACGCGATTTGCTACCGTATCCAGCACCTCCAAATGCCGGGTCCTCAGGCTTGAGCCCCTCCCCTTCATCCCACTGTGCCGATTTCACAAACCGCTGCGCTCCAGCGATCATCTCATCGTACTTCCCATCCGCATTGGCCCGATCCAAAGCCATCATGGCCAAACACGTCTCATAGTTTGCGTGCCGAGATCCCTTGGCATAGAGCCCACCATCCTCCCGACGCGTCGCGACAAGGTACGCCAACCCCTTCGCGACCACAGGGTCCGATGCTGTCACTCCTACCGACAACGCCGACGCGACCACCAATCCTGTTACTCCCGGGCCCCCTTGGCTACTGAACGAGCCATCTTCGGCTTGGCTCTTTCGCAAAAATCCAACCGCTCGATCGATCATCGCTTGGCGATCCGCTGAGCTAACGGCAACCTTCTCGGACGCTACACCCGCTGGCTCCTGCGCGAATGCTGGAGCAATCCCCCATCCGGATAGCTCGTGCATTCCCGTTATCGGCGCGACGGCGAGCATGCTTAGGATGCTCGTCCGAACCAAAGAACGACCGGACCACTTCCGACTGCAACCTGTTGCTCCCACGCCTGTTCGAATCGCCATAAATTCCACCTTAAAATAATGTGCGTATGTATCCCCGCCCAAACCACGAGACCCAACAAACAATAGGTAAAAGTGGCTTACACGAAAATCCCCTGCTGGTTAATTGTCCAGCGATCGCAGGTTTTTCTCCTTGCTGACCGGCACTATTCCCTCGCAACCTACACCCTAAGGGCACCACGAGTAATTAAAAACGCTTATTTCAATTGACTGCGAAATACCCTGAACTAATCTTGATTCAGAGACCGATACTTGGTAGCAAGCCTGTCTCGCGATCACGACCGAGACCTGGAACGTCCATCCTCACAGCGTTCCAAGTCCCCCAAAATCGGTTGTGGCTGCAGTTTTGTGAACCATCGACTCTGGCTAGGAATGGTGACGAAAGGCTCCGAGTGCGTTTTCAGCCTTGGACCTTTCGGACTCGGGCCTTTGGCCTTATACAGGAAAATGGAGCTTATGAGATAACGACCGACCGAAACTCGAGGAATCCCCTCCATCACACAATCGCTGTTGCTCTCGCAACCTCTCTCAGAACAGCGCATTCCTCGATGTAGCTCTCGGCCCATCCCGAGCCCCACGATCCGCCTTTCCTTCGGCGTCGAACCATGGATTTGGATTTCGCTCGATTGGGATTTCTTGCGGAGGTTATGATCATGGCGACCGTGTCGAACATCGTCTTGTGGATCGTATTGCTTTGTGGTGCCAGTGTCCCAAAGGGGCACCGGATCATCGAAGAACAGGTCGATATGATGGAACTGAACCACTTTTTTGATCCCGTAGGCCGACATGTCTACGACCAAGTCATCTTCTATCACATTTCGCCGGAAACCGGAAAGTTTCGCGTTCGCGCGTGGTGCTTGATCGAAGATCGCGAATCCCTCTCGCGCCGGCCCTTGAGAGATCCTCAAACCGCGACCGTGCGTGTCGAGTGGTACGACGAGAACCAAAAAATTGTCCGTCGCCTTAACAGCAAACTCTTTCGTGAAAGCTGGACTCAGGTAGACCCGGAACGCTCGGATAAAGTACAACTTGAGGAGAAGCTTCGCCTTTCGTTAGCCGATTGCCCCGCGAAAGCACTGCCGTTGCCCGGAGCCGATTCCCATAACCTTGGCGACGCAACGTCCAACGCCGCACTCGCAGATCACCATCGGGACCCAACTCACAACGAAACCACTCCTTCGGTGGTGCTGGCGATCGGCGTACAGCGTTGACGAATCGCATGTACTAATTGAGCATGATTGAGCCAAACACACACGCCGAGATCATCTAGCATCGCTTCGTCTCGACACCTGCCCCCTTCCACTACCCTCCGATCCCACGAATGATCCTGCAGCAATTAGCTCGGCAACAGCTTCGCGATCAAGCCGCCGAGTTAGGATTCGAGGTGATTGGATTTGTCCCAGCCAAAGCGACGACAGAGTTCGACCACCTTCAAACCTGGGTTGAAAATGGCTACGCGGGATCGATGGACTACATCGCATCTCGCTTGGATGCCTACCGACATCCCGAAGGCGTGTTGCCTGGTTGCCAGACGCTCATGATGCTGGCGCTCCCTTATGCTTCGCATCCGAGAACCACTCCTCGCAAAAGTACCGGCAACACGCGCGTCGGAGAATCAGCACCTAACAATCGCTCCGCCGGCACCATCGCGTCGTATGCTTCTGGTTCCATCGATTACCACGACTGGATCCACGATCGCCTTCGAATCCTGGTCAAGTCCATCCAAACGATGTTTCCGGGCACTGTCACACGGGGCGTCGTCGATACTGCTCCGCTGCTAGAACGGTACTTTGCCGCTCGAGCCAACCTCGGCTGGATCGGGAAAAACACGCTGCTCCTCAACCGGAAACTTGGTAGCTACTTTTTCCTGGCAGCCGTTCTTGCCCAAGCCGATTTAGGTTCCGATGAAACAGAACCTACCGAGGAAACAGAACGCAAAGGATTCATCGAGGGCAATAGCGACCATTGCGGCTCATGCACCGCATGCCTAGATGCGTGCCCGACCGAGGCGTTCGTGAAACCTCGTGTCTTAGATGCAACTCGCTGCATCAGCTACTGGACCATCGAGCATCGTGGCCCTATCCCACTAGAAAAGCGGCAGGGAATCCAGGACTGGTTATTCGGATGCGATGCATGCCAAACCGTTTGCCCGTGGAATCGAAAACGTAACGCACACGTCCCGGAACCGTTACGACCAACGAATTGGTGCCAAAAAACAGATCCGATCTTCTGGTTGACCCTTTCGGAAGAGGATTTTCGCAAGCAATTCCGTCACACGCCGTTCTGGCGCACACGCTTGGCAGGCATGCAGCGAAACGCGATGATCGTCGCCGCCAACACGCGCAATCAAGATGCAGCCCAAGCGATCTTGCCATTCCTAGACCACCCCGACCCGGTTCTCAACGAACTGGCCGATTGGACACTGAAACAGCTACAGCGAGCATGACCGCTCCATTTTCCATTTTCCATTTTCCATTTTCCATTCTCCATTCTCCATTCTCCATTCCCCATTCCCCATTCCCCATTCCCCATTCCCCATTCCCCATTCCCCATTCCCCATTCCTCATTCCCCATTCCTCCTCAGCCGACAGGAATATTCAGGACATGGGTAACGGCTTTTGGTTCACGCGGAGGCGCGGGAACGCGGAGGGGGAGAGACGAAAGCCATCGGTTAGCGTCTATCTCGACGCGAGGAATGTCCGGCCGCAGTCGATCAAGCAGCGTCCCTCTAGCGCATTGCGCCCCACGAGCAGCGGAAACTGCATCTGCTTGCGGCACGTTAACGTCAACTCCACTGGCCAGTGAAAACCACCGAGAGAAAGCATGGTTTCCACCACGGGCCGAACCGTCAGGTGTCCGCTCGACGATTGAATCCGCTTCATTCCAGACAGACGAGACTCACAGAGCATCAGAGAATCGAGCAAGCCGAACTCGGTTCCAATCTCAAACTGCACCCAATCCCAACCTGCTCGACGCACATAGCGCAGGCTCTGAACATGCAAGGAAGAAATCGCAGCCCCTGAGTCCAGCTTGCAAGCCACTCCTTCGAGCGAAAATTCGGGGAGCGCTACTCGCTCTTGCCAACCCACAACCAGCAAATCGAGCCCCGACTCGATTTCGGAACGAGGCGGATTGATTGACGAAGTAGAACCGACTGTTCGTGAACGCATCAAGAGCTTCTCGTAGATCCAACAGTACTCGCGAGGCCCACTCGAAACACAGAAGAACACGCAGTCGTTCCCGACGGCCCGTCTCACGTATTCGAACGCATCTCGGGTACAGAGTTGGCGGAATCGGAAGCCACAGTGACCGTCGCTTCCCCCAACCCTCGCAATAGCTCTATTGTAAACAGACCCGAACTGTGCCCATCCGAAAAAGCGACATTGTAGGCGTAATTTCCAACGGGCCGCATCTGGGCAATATCGAGCGGTACCGCTTCGGCGGCAGACAAGATACTAAGGCTGCTCTTGGGCCGAGCAGCTTCCCCCTTTTTCTTCTCCTTGCAGGTGGCGCACGGACACGCTCCCCGCAACTTGCCAAACGGGATATCCAGAATCTGGCCGTCGCTCCAGGTGATTCGCAAACAGCGGGAATCGGTCTTCTCCAAACCAACCGGATGGATTTCCATGCACTCAATCTTTTCGTTTGGAATTTGGTTCCGCGAATAACCCTGTGTTTTCCGTACAAAACGAGACCTTCTCGGCCCCATCACAACAGATATTGTACCGAAGGCAGAAAATTCGTATCGTCCGAGGCATCGATTTTCGTACAACCTTTAAAAACCATATCCTCAAGCTGCATTGGGACAGACGTTTCACGGATTCAGCGTTTTCTCCTCCGGATTGCACGTTGGATGCCCCCATCATTGTCGCGTCCCCACGGGGAGTTAAACTGGATCGGAGAGCGATGCTCTATTCGAGTGTTTCGCGGTGACAAACACAGGCTCAATCATGGAACTCCCCTACCAAAAGATCTTTGTCACCGGCCATCGGGGAATGGTCGGCTCCGCGTTCTGCCGCTTGTTGGCCCGCAAGCACCCTCACATCCAGGTTATCACAGCTCCAAGGGAACAATTGGATCTCACGAAGGAGAACGACGTTCGCGCCTTCCTCGAGGCGAACCGACCAGACGCCATCGTTTTCGCTGCCTCCCGCGTCGGAGGTATCATTGCAAACGCCACCTACCCGGTCGAGTTCCTCTCTGAAAACGTTCAGATGGCGATAGCGACCATCACCGCCGCATACGAACTCGGGGTCAAACGATTTCTCTACCTAGGCTCAACCTGCATCTACCCTCGTATGGCTCCACAACCGATCCGCGAAGAGTACTTGTTGACATCGCCGCTTGAGGAAACCAACGAGGCCTACGCGCTTGCTAAAATCGTCGGACTGAAACTCTGCCAGTACTATCGCAAACAGTATAATGTGTTATTCCATTCCGCGATGCCAACCAATTTGTATGGCACAGGGGATAACTACCACCCCAACCACAGCCACGTGATCCCAGGTTTAATTCGCCGATTCCACGAAGCCAAGATCAACGGTGCAGAAACAATCTCCATCTGGGGCACCGGTAAACCACGTCGCGAATTCCTGTATGTCGACGACCTCGCGGATGCCTTGCTACATCTGATCTCGATCCATAACCCTCCGGACTGGGTGAATGTCGGGTCCAGCACGGACATCTCCATCCTGGAACTTGCGAACCTCGTGGCTCGAACCATCGGATACCAAGGACAGATTTTGACGGATCCCTCCAAACCCGATGGAACCCCGCGAAAGCTGACCGACACATCGCTCATGCAAGCAACCGGTTGGACCCCAACCATCGAACTAGGAGAGGGCCTGAAACTCGCCTATGAAGACTTTTTAACCGGACTCGCTAACGGCAATCTCCGTAGTCAGTAAATCATCGATTGAGTACGCTAGCAGCAACCATCGAGCTAGCTCCCCCAAAAACAACCGCCCCAAATCCATCCTGCCGAGTATTGGCACCAAAACCCAACCTTTTCAAGAGACGGCACCAACCCGAAGAAACAATGACCAAATCTGCTCTCATCACCGGCATCACCGGCCAAGACGGCTCCTACTTGGCAGAGCTCTTACTCAATAAAGGCTACACCGTGCACGGCTTAGTGCGTCGCAGCAGCAGCTTCACCACCGGCCGAATCGACCACCTCTACAAGGACATCCATGAAAACCCACGATTGCTTCTCCACTACGGCGATTTGACCGACGGCCAAGCCCTCACCAACCTGGTTCTCGAAATTGAACCGGACGAAATCTACAACCTGGGAGCCCAGAGCCACGTTCGGGTTTCGTTCGATCAGCCGGTGTACACGTTGATGACTGACGGGGTTGGTGCCCTCAATGTCCTCGAAGCAGCCCGCATCCTCAACAAACGCAAACAGACACGGGTTTACCAAGCGAGCTCGTCCGAGATGTATGGCGCTGTCTTGGAAACGCCCCAAAGCGAAACCACCCCGTTCAACCCGCAAAGCCCATACGCGTGCGCGAAGGTTTATGCATTCTTCCAAACCATCAACTACCGACGCAGCTACGGGCTGTTTGCCAGCAACGGCATTCTCTTCAACCACGAATCCCCTCGACGCGGCGAAACCTTCGTCACCCGAAAAATTACACGAGCCGCGACTCGGATCAAGCTCGGATTGCAAAAGAAACTCTACCTCGGCAATCTCGACTCGAAACGGGATTGGGGATACGCGAAGGACTACGT
>CAIYZV010000347.1 GCA_903930765.1 uncultured Pirellula sp. | reverse complement strand
TGTATCGAACCTGTCCGAGCAAAGTTTCGAAGAGATCGAGCAGCAGATCGAAGAAGAGATGCGCGACTTGGTCTCGAATATGAACATGAGCGCGATCACGATCGATCCTAATGAATCGTTTGCTGGACGCATATGTACGCTCAGCGATTCGACGGAATTGGTTCTAGAGGATTCGCCGACAGATGGATTCGATGGCTTTCCAACGACTCGACGCGCCGATCGGACGGAGTCAGATTTTGCAGGTAGCCCGACAGCGCAGCATGCGGTCGTTGAAAGTGGTGATGATCGCGATGTGATTGTTGTGCAGGAGGATGCCGAGGGAGGTGCTGCGACGGCAACGCGACCGAGCATAGCAGCTGGGACGCGGGTCAAACTCCATCCTTATGCTCAGCTTTTCGCCAAGCTGCGGCAATCCTAATACATGTTTTGGTAGCTTTATGTGGACCTTACTCCGTTAGCCGGGATTGCTTCATCGATGACGAGTCCAGGTATATTGCAGGGTGGCGAGTTGGGCTCGAAAACGCTCGAGCCCATCAGGGTTCCATTGGATGGACTGTGTCGATCGATACGAAAAATCCCCAACTTTCTGATGGGGGTCGTTTGTGTGGATGGTCTTCCTGCGAGCGTACAATCCCGTCTCGCCTACGAGTTGGCGGTCCGAATCGCAGAGCGAACCGGGCGAACGACGGCATTCATCGATGGGACTCATGGAAGTCCAGCGGATGGATGGTCGACGGAAGAGACTTCCGTAACGCGATGGAGTTGGGAGCGAATCGACCAAGAGTACCCTGCGGGCTCACCGGAATACAAACAAGCGTTGAAAGAACTTTCCGCTTTGCCGGTCCTTCGGCAGCAACACGGAATGACTATTCTTGATTTGGACGGAAT
The DNA here is from genome assembly GCA_903930765.1 of uncultured Pirellula sp. GTDB lineage: Bacteria > Planctomycetota > Planctomycetia > Pirellulales > Pirellulaceae > JBKCUI01. The sequence goes on along the minus strand of CAIYZV010000347.1, from coordinate 4,344 downwards.
GGACTCATTTCGGCTAGAGCGATTGGGGCGGTTGTGTGATGGGGTCGTGGTCCTGATCCCCCCCACCCACGGGACCAAAGTCGGAATGCAACGGATTGCTCGAACCTTGTCAAAGCACCAGCAGAATGGGATCTGTTTTCTAGGTGCATGGGTTCTCGATCGTTCGTCCTAAGGGGCGAATCCTGCTGCGTCACACTCGCTGCAAGCCACTTATCGCGACGGTCAAATCGGGGGTAAATTCCGCCTGAATGCTTGCTATTCGATGGGAAACGGCGTTGCGTCTGCCGAGGATTGCTTGATATACCACTCCTAGGTTCCATGAGTGGTCAATTCGTGGCTGGCATTGCATTTACCGTCCTTGATAAGGTGGTAGGAAAATGGCTCGATGTTTGGTGACAGGCGGATGTGGCTTTATTGGTTCGCATATCGTCCGCGGACTCTTGGACGCTGGCCACAAGGTTAGGGTTTTGGATAACCTTTGCACAGGTAAGCGAGAGAACCTGGACGAGGTGCTGGATCGAATCGAATTGATCGAAGGTGACATCAACGATGCGATCGCGGTGAAAGAAGCGATCTCTGGCGTGGAGCGAGTGTTCCATCAAGCCGCATTGGCTTCGGTCCAAATGTCGCTCGATAAACCGCTCGATACGAATCATGCGTGCGTTACGGGAACGTTGAACATGCTGCACCATAGCATGCAAGCCAAAGTGAAGCGGTTTGTGTATGCCGCCAGCAGCGCGGCGTACGGAGATCAACCGACATCGTCGAAACGGGAGTCCGACTTGCCGTCACCATTATCTCCGTACGCGGTTGCGAAACTCGCGGGCGAGTATTATTGCCAAGCATACTTTCATAGTTTCGGCATGGAGACGGTTGGGTTGCGGTACTTTAATGTCTATGGGCCAAGGCAGGATCCGGACAGCCCTTACTCGGCCGTGATCCCTCTGTTTGTCAGCCGAATCCTAAGCGGAGAAAAACCATCGATCTACGGGGATGGATTGCAATCGCGGGATTTCACGTACGTCTCCAATGTGGTCCATGGAAATCTGTTGGCCAGTGAGCGGCCTAACATCGGTGGACGTGTTTTCAACATTGCCGATGGTGGTCAGACGACATTGTTGCAGTTGCTGAAACTACTTGGTGGGTTGCTAGGCAAATCGATCGAACCAGATTTTCTGCCGGCGCGGCTGGGGGATGTTCGAGAGAGTTTGGCAGACATCACGCTCGCTCGAAAATTGCTCGGATATGAGCCACAAGTCCGACTCGAAGAGGGACTGAAACGCACGATTTCGTACTACCGCGAGATTGTTTCCAAGTAATCGTTGCTGCTTGTGACGTAACCTCTCTGCACGCTCTCGGATCGAGCTATAATTGCTGGTGCATTTTCGTGCGAGGAACCGCTGTGGTTTTCTCGCCGAAAAAGCACGCCCCTTTGGGGATCCAGCAGATCAGGTTTTCGATGAGTCACACCACAGATGAACCCATTTCCGGCGCGGATGCGCGCGATGTTGCTACGTCGGCAGAGTTGCTGGTGAATTGGATTCGCGAGCGAGCTTCGGTGGTCGTTGCATTTTCAGGAGGTGTCGACAGCGCTGTGGTTGCAGCAGCAGCGTTTCGAGCACTTGGGGAACACGCTGTGGCGTGGACGAGTCATTCACCTGCGGTTCCGCTTTCAGACCGCCAATCCGCAGAACAAATTGCCCGGGACATCGGGATCCGGCATATCGTTGTTGAGACCACGGAGTTGCAGAATCCAGCCTACGTCAGCAACAATCCCGATCGATGTTTTCATTGCAAGTCGACGTTGTACTCGACGATTCGAGCTTGGGCCGATGCAGAAAACTATCAGTGCATGGTGTCCGGCACGAATCACGATGATTTAGGGGACTATCGCCCTGGGTTGAGAGCTGCAGCCGAATGGGGCGTGCTGGCTCCATTGGCCGAGCTTGGGATGGGCAAAGGGGAAGTTCGTCGCCTGGCGCATCATTGGGGATTGGCTGTCGCTGGCAAGCCAGCGAGTCCATGCTTATCCAGTCGCATCGCGTACGGCCAAGTGGTCACCTTGGGACGACTTCGCAGCATCGAATCGATGGAGATGTGGTTAGCCAGCGAAGGCTTTCAAGATGTGCGAGCGAGATTGCATGCGGACGGTTTGCTCCGTATCGAGATCCATGCTCAGGATTTAGGTCGCGTACTCGCCGACGAGACGCGCAGTCGCATCGTTGCTCACGCGGAATCGCTGGGGTTCAAGTACGTGACGCTGGATCTCGGTGGACGATCGAGTGGATCGATGAACCGAGTTCTGCCAGCTGGATCGTAGGTTTAGCTTCTAGCGGCTTCCTGATGTTAACGCAGGGCGAGAGCAGTTGAGGACAACTGCTCTACATTGGGCAACCGTAGAACAGCTGTCCTCAGCTGTTCCCGCACTGCGTTTGTCATTTTCTTAACGTTCTACTCTTGCCGTATGGTGACAAATCGAGGACTTATTGGCACGGCGCAATAGCTCGCAACTGTTTCCTGATGTTAACGCAGGGCGAGAGCAGTTGAGGACAACTGCTCTACATTGGGCAACTACTCTACCTACGTTTCCAGTATAAAAACTCCCCCTGTGCAAGTTTTGCCTTGCTCGGGTTATCGATGATGTACCTTTGGAAATGCTCGAACTGTTCTGCACTGCGTATCGCATGGTCAAATGGCTCTGGTTGCCAAAGAACTCCCGTTCGCCCAATACGTTCATTGATCCTTCTTGCGGTGTATCGCATCCAGCTCTGTCCGATAGTATGCAATCCGTTTTCTTGCCGGAACTGAACGATAACATGGACGTGGTTTGGCATGATGACCAAACTGTCCAAGTCATACTTCTCGCCATCAAATTTTTTTATGGCCTCAGCGACGATTCCAGCGAGGTTGGGATTCCGCAGCAAACACGATCCGTGGCAACTATCTAGCGAACGATGGAGCAGTTGGTTTGTTATTCTTCGGAACTCGCGACGCTGTGTTTGATCCAGTTGTTTGAGTATCGACTCGCAAGGAAACCCGAATGATCCGAGCATGGATTCCGCAAGGCTTTCGGGCAGCGACCTGGACCTTAGCCATGCTCGTAGTTCCTCTGTCATGCGCAAGATCACTTGTCTGGGCAACGAATCCGCTAGTCGAAATGTGACGAACAGAGCTGCACCTACTTGAAACCAATGCGGGAGATTCCGCTCGGTGATCTCAATATCAGCGCTGCGATCCAGTGGTTGAAAGATGATCGGAGTGTCTTTTGGTTCCGACATGTAAGCGAATTCCTGAAAAGCGATTTGTTCTTTCTTAGGGGATTGAGAATACCAACTGCAGCGCAGCTGTCAAAAAAACTTGCTCTACATTGGACAACCGTAGAACAGCTGTCCTCAGCTGTTCCCGCACTGCGTTCATCATTTTCGTAACGTTCCAATCTTGCCGTATGGTGACAAATCGGCGACTTATTGGCACGGCGCAATAGCTCGCAACTGTTTCCTGATGGTGACGCAGGGCGAGAGCAGTTGAGGACAACTGCTCTACATTGGATAACCGTAGAACAGCTGTCCTCAGCTGTTCCCGCACTGCGTTTGTCATTTTCGTAACGTTCTACTCTTGCCGAACGGCTACGAGTCAGCGACTTGTTGGAACGGCGCAATAGCTCGCAACTGTTTCCTGATGTTAACGCAGGGCGAGAGCAGTTGGGGACAACTGCTCTACATTGGACATCTACTTCTTCTCGTCAGGCCGTACCGTGTTCAGTAGCGCTAGAAACCTCTCGATTTCCTCGTGCATCCCTTCGGAGGCTTTGACGAGCAACACCGAGCCGATCAAATGGCATGAGGCACCTCCACCCTGGTCATCCCATGCAACTGGGCGCACCATTTTCTTGATCGTGTTGACGATATTTACCCCTTCCGAACTATTGCTGGCCACATGTGCGAGGTTGTACGCGAGGACCGCTCCGTTGAAGTCGGCTTGCGTTCGGCTAGTGATCTCTAAACGATCCTCGTGAACGATGTAGTCCAAATGCAAGGGGTAAAGGATTCGCTGCAGAACGATGCGAAGGCTTCCCTTGTCGGTAGAGAATGTGATCGGCTCCTCTGGGGTCACATTTTCCTCTTCTAAACCCCTGGCATCGATATGGACCGGGAACCCATAGGTATCGGAAATAAAAGTCACCACGGAGCTCAGTGGTGGATTGTTGAATTGGAACTCTCCCTCTTCATCGAGCCGTCGCCGCATTTTTTCACGGGCACGAAGGGAGTTTTCTCCACGAGCGAGCCAATCCGGTTTGTCACCCTGCGGCGTGACCCACTTGATCACAGGCGACATACCACCCAT
>CAIYZV010000346.1 GCA_903930765.1 uncultured Pirellula sp. | reverse complement strand
CTTGCGTATCGTCCGTGGCGTCACCCTTCCACCGCGGTTCGGGTGGAACTTCGCGAGTCTCGATGGACACGATTCCCGGCTTGAGTAATTGGCCCGGCCCAACAGCACACAAGGACTTTGCGATCAAAGGTGGTTCTTCGTCGGAAAAACTAACCGCAGAAAGTCCTGCAACTTTGATCTTCAACAAAGCGAGGTCATGCTCTTGTGATTCCGCTCGTTTTTCGGCGACGACAACCGACTGGTCGGGTAGTCGGCAAGTTACCGCGCCGTCTAAAACGCTCGCCTTGGTGAGAATCCATCCGTCAGCATCAACAACGGTTCCGATGCTCACGGTTTTGGAATCAATCAATAGTTCCACGACGGATTGAGCCACCGACTTGCTGGGAGCGACGAATCGCTTTCGCAGCGGATGCGGAAACCCAGTTGCGGTGTCGATCGATTCGGTTTTCTTCAAGTCATCCCATTGCGCTTTAGCGACTTCCGAACGGGTGCCGGCGCTTCCTAAAAGGGCTGCGACGTAGTGTCCATCTCGGTTAAATAGTCCGCCTCCGCAAACTCCTCCCTGGAATGGGACATAAACGGTTTCAACTGAGTGGGACCAGCATAGGTAAGATTGGACTCTTACATTGGTCACTTCAATTTGCGGTGTTCGTTCCATCAACCATTGCCCCGCCTCATTGACACCCGGATACCCAGCGGAGACTATCGGGTCGCCCGGTTGCAATGTCGATGATTCGGCAATCTCTGCAAACGGCCATAAACCGGGCGTTGTGATTTTTGCTAGACCAATATCTGTGATTTCGTTTGTACCCAACGCAACTGCGTCCGCATCGCGACCGTCCGACAAATGAACGGTGAGCTGTTCCCCCGGCAACTGACCGGTGTGAGCAACTGTCAGGATGTAACCGTCCTCCGAAACTATGACGCCGCTCCAGCGATCGTATTCATCAGCTGTTCCGCCAAATCCGAGCCGCTCTTTTGACACCAATCGCACAGTGGCGTTCGTTGCAATCCGATTTACCTTAGCTAACTCCGTTTCGCTCATTTTCAGTGGTGATGTGGCTTGATGCAAAACCTCCTCTGTCTTTCTGAAGGTGAGCAGTTCGGGGTGGTTTCCGGTTCCATTGCGATAGAACGAGTCCAGATCAGGCGGATACCGAACCCAGTCGAGATTCTTCCCAGCAAACAGGTCATCGCGATTCGCCACCAATACATCAACTGCGGTCGCGAAACTCAAATCACTTGCCTGCCCATCCGTCCAGCTCATGGTATGGATACCGAGTAAGCGGCCATCCATTCCAACAACAGCTGGATTCTCAAAGTACTTTGGAAAACCCGTGGTGGTGAACCAATGGGTCGGATGGTTGCGGTCAATGAACCCATACCGTGCCGTTGGTGACGAATCCCAGTTCGCATCACCACGGGGAGAGTAACCAAGCGTCATGCAGGGCTCTCCAGCCTTCAGTTCCTTTGTTGACCCCAGTTCGATTGCTGGCCACGGGCCTTCTTCGTTGATCTTCAATACAGTGAGACACCATTCCACCGACCAACCGGCAGCCGTTGCGGTGACAGTTCGGCCATCGCTCAAATGGACTTTCAGATCTTTCGATCCTGAACCATTCCCCACCAGGATGTGCCCCTCCGCTGATACGATGACCCCGGTCTCGCTGACGGCTATTGTCTTGGTAAAGTCCATCCCTTCGACTCGGACGATTGACTTGCTGACAGAATCGTAG
>CAIYZV010000345.1 GCA_903930765.1 uncultured Pirellula sp. | reverse complement strand
GCAACAAATATGTAACTGACGATCGTTGCCCCGGCTCCGATAATCAACGCACCCTTCACATCGACAAACCCTGCGGCTGGTGTGATTCCAACCAATCCCGCAACCACACCCGTAATCATCCCGAGCGCCGTCGGCTTGCCATTGCGAACTACTTCGATGAGCGACCAGAGCAACCCTGCCGTAGCAGCGGCGACTTGTGTTGTCACGAACGCCTGGACAGCTTGTGGTGTTGCACCGAACGCACTACCACCATTGAAACCAAACCAGCCGAACCACAACAATCCAGCGCCGAGAACGGCAAAGGGCAAGTTATGGGGTGGGGTGATCTGATGTGGGTATCCGCGTCGAGGACCGATCATCAAGCAAGCGACCAAGGCTGCAATACCCGCATTGATGTGAACCACCGTTCCACCTGCAAAGTCGAGGGCTCCCTCAGGAACCGCATCCTTCGCATTGAAACTACCCAAATTGAAGGGGAATGCGGACGGACCAAACCAGACCCAGTGGGCAACCGGGCAGTAAACCAGCAAGCTCCACAAGGCGATGAAAATCGTGAACGAAACAAACTTCATTCGTTCTGCAAACGCACCGATGATTAGACCCGGGGTGATGATCGCAAACATCATCTGAAAGACCATGAACGTTTGTTGGCTAATGCCCAAGGGAACGTTCGGTACCGGCTGGAATGCTTGATCGGTTGCAACACCCGTGAGCAAGAAGTGCTGCATCGGGTTTCCGCAAAAACCTCCGAGCACGTCGTCCCCATAAAACATGCTGTATCCGACCGTCACCCACAATACGGTGACGACTCCCATGCACATGAAGCATTGCATCAAAATGCTTAGGACGTTTTTGCGTCCGACCAAACCGCCGTAGAAGAACGCCAAGCCTGGAGTCATCAGCAGAACAAAAGCAGCGCTCGCCAACACCCACGCTTGATCGCCCGAATTGAGAGTGCTTGCCGGTGCCGCTGCCGGTGCTTCCGGAGCCGGAGCCGCTGCAAGCGGTGCCACATCAGCAACCGGCGCTGCCGTCTCCTGCCCCAAAACCACCGGGCAAAAACTCGCAAGTAACAGTAAAGAACCAATCAACAATCGAATCATTTCGTCCACCGCCTTTTTGTCTCTCTCCAAGGCCGCAAAGTGGCGGTCAGTGCTGAGAGAATACGCAACCAACCGCTTGTTTTCGAGTGATAGCAAATGACAGGCCGTAATCTTCATGGGATTTCAATCCCATGCATGCGATCAATGAATTTACAGGGAAAAATATATGCAAAGTTTGTTCTTTTTTTTGAGCGTTGGGCAGGGGGGCAAATCATGCGTAGCTCCTTTGCAAGAAGCCGAAATCCGCCTAATAAACGTGCAAAACGTTCGTTGGGTCCGTTCCGACGTCGTTAAAGGGTGTCTAACGCAAGTCCAATCAACTTTGTGGCGCAAGAAGCAAGGGATTGTTCTGTTTGAAGGCGCATTATGGTTCCGTTGAAGCTTAGCGGCCTGTTAAAAACGATCGAAATTGGAGCGGTGCAGCGGAAGATGCCCGGTTTCTCTTGATAAAACGAGTTTCACCGGAAGGCTCGCGCCGTGCCGCTTCGGTTTTTCAACCTGCTGTAGGGATAGCGGGCTGTTGGGATAACGCGAAGGAATGCAGAGGTGCTGATACACTTAGCCTTCGGCGACACCCGTGTGCGTGTCGATACCATTCTTTACGTGTCGATACCATTCCACGAGTACCACCATTCCACGAGTACCGTCCCACTAGCCCCCGGGGCATTCACCCGCCGCGGAACCCAAGGCCATACAGCCGAGCCAGCCCATGAACACTGATGAACAGAGAATTTCCGATTCCTCGTCCGACGTGGAGTCCTTGGATGTGATCGCCGTGGGCGCGCATCCCGACGATGTAGAGATCGCTTGCGGAGGGACGCTGGCGGCGTTGGTGCTAAAAGGCTATCGGGTCGGAATCATCGATCTGACCGACGGGGAGCCGACGCCCAATTCGCCCGGGCCGGAGGTGCGGCTGGCGGAAGCGGACGCGGCTGCGAAGGTCCTCGGTGTGCATCTCCGAAAGATCCTAGGCTTCCCAAATCGACGCTTGATGGACGGCTTTGAGGAACGAGTTGCGTTGGCGAAAGAGTTCCGTCGCTATCGGCCAAAAATGGTGATCGGATTCGGAAGCAAAACCCCGATGGCTTCACCCGACCATTACCAAGCGATGCAGATTACGGACGCCGCAGTTTTCTACTCGCGGCTTTCCAAGTGGGATGATTATTTCGATTCGCTCCCTGTTCACACCATCGATCGGCAACTCTATTTTCGTCTGTCGTTCGAGCCTGCTCCATCGTCGGGGATCGAGCACTCCATCACCATGGACATCACAGAGACTATTGAGAAAAAACTCGAAAGCATCGCTTGCTACAAGACACAATTTCCACCGGCGAAGAATTATATCTTTGAACGGGTTAGGGGGTTGGCGATCGCAGCAGGTGCTGCTGCCCATTGCCATGCCGGCGAAACGTTTGTCTCGACGCGAGCATTGCGAACTAGCGATCTGGTAAAAAGTGTGATGGGCTGATGGCGATAGACCGCCGAAAGCGAATTGCTGACATGAGTCGCTATGGTATTCGTAACCACTTGAGCATCATCCACCATAACGTTAATTGAGTCATGGCTTCCAATCGAAACCCCGCCCAATGGATCCGATCGCTGAACGAGTTGCCGGACGCAGCGCGCGGCGCCGTCGTATCCATCGGCAACTTCGACGGCGTTCACCGAGGACACCGTGTGCTGCTTCGTCGCCTGACAACGATGGCACGGGAGATGAATCGGCCAAGCTTGGTTTTTACGTTCGACCCGCCCCCACTTCGCTTACTCCGGCCGGAGCAGTGTCCCCCTGCGTTGACGTGGATGGAGCGACGGGCGGATCTACTTGGTGATTTGGGGGTCGATTATCTTCTGGCCTACCCCACCAGCCGAGATTTGCTCGCCTTGACAGCAACCGAATTCTTCGACGACCTGCTTGTTCATCAGCTCGGTGTATCCGGGCTGGTCGAAGGTCCTAATTTTCGGTTCGGCACGCAGCGAGGAGGCGACGTTGCGTTGCTGGAGTCCCTCTGCGGTACTCATGGTATTGCATTGTCGATTGTGGAACCTGAGATGGAAGGGGCTGAATGGGTATCGAGCTCGATGATTCGGGACTGGGTATCGCAAGGCAGCATCGAACACGCCAACCGGGCTTTGGTATCACCGTATCGAGTCATGGGCCACGTCGCTCATGGGGCAGCTCGCGGCCGCACGTTGGGATTCCCGACGGCCAACCTCGTGGATATACCTATCCTCATTCCTGCTCATGGTGTCTACGCAGGCCGTATTGTCGGGACTGGCTCCCGCGCTTCCATGGCGTCTGGGTTCCCTGCGGCAGTGAACATTGGCCCCAATCCCACCTTCGGTGAAAACGCGGCCAAGGTCGAGGTCCATATCCTCGACTTCTCGGGAGATCTTTATGGGTCTGACCTGGAACTCGAGATCCTTGCTCGGATTCGCGATGTTCAGAAATTCTCTGGTAAAGACGCATTGCTGGAACAACTCCAAATGGACGTAATCGCAGCACGTCATATCTGCTCTCCCTCGTGAGCGCTTTCTCTCCTGCTCGTGCTCAATGAAATGGTGCTCGTGCTCGTAATCGATTCGGTTTCATCGAGCGGGAGTAGGAGCAGGTAGAACGATCGCCTGCCGTCGCAGTCGGAATAATCGTAAAACTCCTTTCTCGTACAAGAGCATTTTGAAGTGGCGGGCAAACCGCGCAAAAGTGGGTGCCCTTTACGGTCGATACCAACCTCACCATGGTTGTTTTTCGTAAACGCTACCTCCTGCTCATCGCACTCATCGCGGCCGTCGGTTACGGCTCGCAATACTACACCATTGGTGGCTGGCATCACTTGCGCCTGGAACCGCGTTCGACCAACGCCGAGGGCAAGTCGATCGGGCTTGGCGATATCCACAACCCACAAGCGTGGGGAGTCGCATCGGGCACCGCGACTTCAGTTTCGGCGAACGCAAATCAACCTTCGAAATCCCACGGCAGCAACCAGGTCGCAGCAAACTCGAGCCTGCGAACCACGTCGATGCCACAAGGGCCCTCGGATATCGGTCGTACGTCCAAATGGGTGAGTGCCCACGTCATTTCCAATGGTTCGATCCCCCCCAAATCGATCAATCCGACGGTTCGAATCGCGACCTTCAATTTGCAATCGTTTGGCGAGTCGAAGGCGAACAAAATTGCGGTCATGGAGATCGTCGCGAGATTGGTTCGGAACTTCGATGTTGTGGCCCTTCAAGATATCAGCGCACGCCAGCGGGATACACTTCCTCGCCTGATCGATCGCATCAATCAATCGGACCGTCGCTACGATTACTGCATTGGACCTCGCGTTGGTCCACCCCACCAGTCGATGCACTTTGCGTTTATCTTCGATACCGACCGGATCGAGACCGACCGTTATCAGCTATACACTGTTGATGATCCTTCGGATCGCTTGGATTACGAGCCGTTGGTGGGCTGGTTTCGATCGCGACAAGCAACCGAGTCGGAGGCGTTCACGTTTTCGTTGGTGAATGTCTTGGTTAGTCCCACAGGAGGTGCTCGAGAGGTTCAGCTGCTACCCGATTTGGTCAAAAGCATCCGCCAAGATGGACGCGGTGAGGACGACATTATTCTCGCTGGAGATTTCGGCTGCGGGGACACCCAGATGGCATCCTTGCGGAACATGGGAATGCTCTTTGCGCTCGAAGGGGTCGCGACGACGATCACGGGTGACGAGATGCTCGATAACATTATTTTCCCAGCACGGGCGACCGACGAGTTCACCGGGCGCTCGGGCACCGTGGACTTTCTCCGGCATTACAATCTAACGCCCGATCAAGCGTCCCAGGTTAGCAATCACATGCCGGTGTGGTGCGAGTTCTTTGCGCTCGAAGGTGGGCAGCCAGGCTACCGTACAGAATGATACTTCTCTGGAAGCTCGACGATTAGCAATCCACGACGTTGACAGCTAACCCTCCGAGCGATGTCTCTTTGTATTTGGCTTGCATGTCGACGCCTGTTTGTCGCATGGTCTCAATCACGCGATCGAGTGAAACGAAGTGCCGTCCATCTCCGTAGAGCACAGCGAGTCGCGCGGCGTTGATCGCTTTGGTAGCTCCCATGGTGTTTCGTTCAATGCATGGGACTTGGACCAGGCCTGCGATCGGGTCGCATGTCAGTCCTAGGTTGTGCTCCATTCCAATTTCGGCCGCATTTTCGATCTGATCGATGCTTCCGTTCATGCATGCCGCGAGTCCACCTGCTGCCATGCTACAAGCAACCCCCACTTCGCCTTGGCAACCCATTTCCGCCGCGGACAAAGACGCATTCCGCTTGTAGAGAAGCCCGATCGCTCCCGCTGTCTTTAGGAAGCGGTGGATGCCGTCCCGATCGGCCCCTGGCACAAAGTGAACGTAGTACGAGAGAACGGCGGGAATAATACCGGCAGCTCCATTGGTTGGCGCTGTGACGACGCGACCACCTGCGGCATTTTCTTCATTGACGGCGAGCGCGAATAAACTGACCCAATCCAATTGCTCCAGCGGATCGCAAGGCGTCTGGGCAGCGTGCTTCGGTAACCATCGGCTTGGCAGTTCCTTCGATTCCCTCGAAAGCTTCGAGAAAATCATCGGTGCGCGACGGCGGATCTTCAGTGGACCAGGGAGCAATCCACCCGAGACGCATCCGCAGTCGATGCATCCGCTCATCACCTCCCACAATCGATCGAGCCGCTCTTCGATTTCGTGCTGAGGGCGCACCACCAACTCGTTGGCATGGATCACTTCATCGATGCGACGCTGGTTTGCTTTGGCCATGTCGACCAATTGCTGCGCGGTCGTGAATGGAAACGGAAACCCCGCGTTTTCATTGGTTCCGGATTGCGTGCTCGCTCGAAGTTCTTCGAGCTCCCGCTCCGAATAGACGAATCCTCCACCCGTTGAAAAATAACGCTCCGAGAGCAGAGACTCACCGACGCGATCCACGCATGCAAAATCGATGGCGTTCGGATGTTGTGGCAAGGATTGATTGCGTAGCCAAATCAAATCCGTTGTTTCATCGAACGGGATTCGAAGTTTGCCACCCAACATGAGAAAGCGATCGCGGCGCAAAGCCTCCACCGTCCCTCGCAGCACCTCCGGTTCGGTCCTGTCTGGCAAGCACCCACTCAAACCCGCCAGCAACGCGATATCGGTCGCGTGTCCCATCCCGGTCAAAGCCAGCGATCCGTACAGCTTGATCGTCACCCGATCGATCTTCTGACGCGGTTCGAAAGCGAGTGCTTGCTGGGCAAATCGATACGCTGCGATCATCGGTCCAACCGTGTGGGAACTCGATGGACCTACGCCAATCTTGAATAGATCAAATACGCTGTACATAAATGTAGAACCATTCTTGGATAAACCGTTGGACACGGTGGGGTTTCCGAAAACTGTGGGGTTTCCGAAAACTGTGGGGTTTCTGAAAACTGTGGGGTTTCTGAAAACGGCGCCAGTGGTCCGATATGCTGGTATCGTCATCCTGAATCCAGGGGACGTAGGTAAATTATTCCGAGTGCGGCATAGACAGCAAATAGGCTCGTTGGACGAATCTCCATTCGTTCGCTTAATTCCAATCAAATACTCCTAGAATCCGATCCGATGATCACCCTAGCCCGAGCAATTTAGGAATACTACCTGCACGCAGCAACCGTGCTTTGCTAGCGATTCGAGAGATGCCCTTGAAATCATCATCAGGAACAGTGGTCGTCGACCGTCCGGTCCGGTGGGATCATCCGCTCGATCCCGCGATGGCATCGCATGAGTTGCAATGGATGCTGCGTCTGCCTCCGTTTTCAAGCATGAACCCGGAGTCTTTCTCGTCGAATTGTTCGTTGCTTGATATTTTAAGAAACGACTGCAAGATCCATCAATTTCGCGCGGGCGATATCGTCGTTCGCGAAGGTGCATACGGGCATAGCGCCTACCTGATTCTCGATGGGACTGTTCGCGCCTTTTTGGAGCCACTGTGGCGGATCAAGCACGAGGATCGGTCCATGGGGAGCGATTCGTTTCTATCGATGCTAACAAGCCGATGGCGACGCACGGATAGTGCCGACGATCGCAGGGCATCGCGGCGCTCGGAGCCCGCCAACCAATCCCCAAAGAATCCGCATATACCTGCGCCACTTCAGATGGTGAAATCCGATTCGTCGGGGAATCGTGTCTTCCTACAAGACATCAATGCCGTGGTGGATGGGTACGAATCGGATGCGCTCGGTGTGGGCGAAATATTTGGCGAGATGGCAGCCATCACACGGACTCCACATCGTTATACGGTTGTCGCCGATTCCGAATGCCTCGTGATGGAGATTCGCTGGCAAGGCTTACGGCTCTTGCGTCGCGACCGTCAGTTTCGCGAGCAACTCGATCAACAGTATCGAGAAACCAGCTTGAAAACAAATCTTCGCGAGATTGAATTGTTTCGATTTCTCAGCGATGAATCGCTCGACAAAATCGCAGCCGTGACCCGACTTGAGTCCTTTGGCGAGTTGGAATGGTTTGCGGACTACCAAGTCAACAAGCAGCGAGATCTGCAAGAACGGATCGAATCAGAAAGCTTGATCGTATCGGAGGGAGATTCCGCGGACGATTTAATCTTGATCCGAAACGGATTCGCGCGTGTCAGTTACGAAATTGGGAATGGGCATCAAACGATATCGTACCTGGGGCGTGGTCGATTCTTTGGCTTGGACGAGGTTTCCCAGAACTATCGGCGCCCGTGGGAGGCGCCGCTCCCCTACCAAAACTCACTTCGTGCATTGGGCTATGTGGATATCCTTCGAATTCCAAAGGATGTGCTGATCGAGTACGTCTTGCCAAACGTGCGAAAAAGTGAACTACCTCCTGGGATTGCCTCTCCTCGATACGACATGGGTGGATTGGTCGTATCGGATGCAGGAAAGCCGCTGATCGCAAACCATGAACTCGTTTCGCTGGTCGAGTTTTTGGTCGATGAGCGATTGATCAATGGCAAACGGACCATGATGATCGATCTTGATCGTTGCACCGGATGCGATGATTGCGTCAAAGCCTGCGCTGCAACTCATGGTGGAACTCCGAGGTTTGTTCGCAACGGGCCGCAACTAGGCCCGCTCATGTTCGCGCACGCGTGCATGCATTGCGAGGATCCGGTTTGTATGATCGGTTGTCCGACAGGTGCGATCGGCCGGGATTCGGAGTCTGGTGTCGTTTCCATCAATGCGAATACGTGCATCGGCTGCAAGACCTGTTCGGAGAGTTGTCCCTACGAAAATATCGTCATGATCCAACGCACGGATAGCCGTGGGCGACTCGCATTCGATCGCCAGACTCAACTCCCGATCCTTCAGGCGAGCAAATGCGATTTGTGCCACGGAATCGGTTCCGGGCCCGCTTGCCAAAATGCCTGCCCGCACGGAGCCTTGGTCCGATTGGACACGTCCAATGTCGTCTCGCTGACACCTTGGCTCGGCATGAAAGGTTGATCGCATCGTCATGAGTACATCCGTATCGATCGCCGCTGAGAATAGCACCTCCATGAATCCAGCTATAGTCGCCAATAATCGGGCGACCCAAGCAAAACGGCTCCGAGTTCTTTCGTTGCTGCTCGTGCTGCTCACCGGCGCTGTGATGTATTGGGTATCGCGAAACACCGATGCCTCGCTCGGGAATGAGCGATTCGCGACCGGATATGCACTCGCCACGTTATGTGCATTGCTCGCCCTGCTCCCTCTTCGCAAAAAGATGGTGCGTTCGAATTTTGGGTCCGTTGCTTTGTGGCAAGCCACCCATCAGTACTTGGGGTGCGTTTGTCTGCTGGTTTATGGAATGCATGCTGGATTTTTTGTGAATGGATGGATTGAGATGTGGTTGGCGATCACGTTTTGGTTCATCATCGCGACCGGGTTTTTGAGTTGGTACGTGAATCGGACCGGTCCGAAAATGATTCGTGCCGCGGGAGTGCACGTTCTTCGGGAGGATTTACCTCAAAAGAAACGCGAGTTGGCGGAACAAGCCTACCGAATAGCTCTGTCGGCGGCTGGCAGAAACGAGTCGGCGGTACTCGCGGATTTTTATCGAATCCAGTTGACTGCGTTTTTCAATCGCCCGCGCAGCCTCCGGTTTCGAGTATTTCCGTCAGCATCCCAATGCCGCTCCTTGACCGCAGGATTGGCGGGTCTCGATCGTTATCTCGGACACGATGGGAAGGCGATGCGGGATGAACTGACCCAACTCGTTGATTCCAAGGACCGTGTCGACTTTCAGCATGCGATCCAAGTTCGAGTCCGAGTCGTGGCAGCACTCCATTCCATCTTGCTCAGTTCGTTCGTCCTGTTGTGCATTGCGCACGTCTACCTAGCGTTTCGTTACTCAAGCCATTGGTAGTCGAGACTGGGGACACGATGCCTTACCGCTATCCAAAACAAAACTATCGATGTGGATTGTCTGCCATCGGACAACGGTGCGAGCATGGGCCCGAGCAAGGCCTATGCGGGAAGGCAGTTGCGTGCGGAAATGGTGATTCGGAGGGAACCGCAGATCTGTCGGACCACTGCCGACCTATTCGGACATTGGTTTGGTGGAAGCGTACTCTTTCCGTTTGTGCGGGCATTTTCACGGCATCCATCCTCGGCCTCTTGCTCTTTTCACCACGCCCTACGATTCTCGTCGCGCCAGGGGGGCTTTCGAGTCACCATGCTCAGATTCTCGCCAAGCACGGACTCAATGATTCGCAACGATGTGCGGCGTGTCATCCGACCTCCATGCCAGGGGAGGAACCGCTGCAGTTAAGCCAGTCCGAATTGTGCCTCTCCTGCCACCAGCGAGAATTGCCGCGAGCGACAGCTCTTAGCCCTCACGATCTTGCCACCGAGACGTTAGCCTTGCTCACCCGAGACGCCACCGTACGGCAGGGGGCGTCCAACCCATCGGGGCTGCAACGACTGGTCTCCTTTCGATTGTTCCCTGATTCCATGCTATCGCCATCCTCCGGCATGGGAGTAGACTCCGATCACTCGAATCTCGCGACAAACGATTCGCGACCGATACCATCTCGCGGTCCAAGGACGCTAAACTCCCCACACTTGACGAAGACGGAATGCAGTCAGTGCCATCGCGAGCATCAAGGTGCTGATGCATCGCTCGCAGAGATTACATCCCAACGCTGCCAAGCATGCCACGTGCAGCGTTTCAATTCCTTCGGTGATGGGCATCCTGAATTTACGACGTACCCAGCGCCGACTACCGCACGCATCGCGTTCGACCACTCGAAGCACCAGCGGGAATACTTTACGAAAAAGCAGGCCAGTTTTGACTGCAAGGAGTGCCACCTCAGGAGCGATGAAAGTGGGCCTGTAGGCAATATATTCCGGAGTGTATCCTTTGAACGAGCGTGTTCGAAGTGCCACGCCGCCAGCTTGAACGCGGCCCTTGAAGATGGTATCGCCTGGATTCAACTCCCCAGTTTCAACGTTGAAAAGTGGAAGGGTGCGCAGGTCGAGATCGGTGCCTGGCCTGAATCCGCGAGCTTGATCGATGACGGCTCGCTACAACCATGGACTCGGATACTACTAGCGAGCGATCCAGAATTTGCCGATTTGCTGCGCGATTGGCCTGTGTCCCTTCGTATCTCCGATCTCAACGTGGACAATGCCGAGGATCGAGCCAGGGTTGCCGCGATTACGAATGCATACCGACGGCTGATCGATGCGATTGCAAAGGGAGGGCAGAAAGCTCTCGCGGAACGAGTGGCATCGGGGTTGGTGTCGTATCGAAAAAGTCACAATTTTTCCGAGGCAGCTATGGCCGTGTGGATCGACCAAGTTGTCGCGAAGATACCACCGGATCTCTTCCGTTTGGCCGGGCGGGAATGGTTTGGAAATGAGGCATCAAACGATTCGAAGCTAGGGAACGCGCTTCCAAAAACACACGCTGCAAAGCTTGCTAGCGCCAATAGCAGGCCCTTTGCTCCAATTCGTCAGCCTCCGGCCGAACAGGATGCAGATGACTTGCTTTCAAGCGACTCGCTGTTGGCCACTCCTAAATCGACGATCCGTGAAGGTGGCGATGGCGATTCAAAGTCGAACGAAGGTGATCTGCTCGATCAGGACCTTACCGGCTCGGAGTTATTGGGCGGAGACTCTCTTTTGGAGAAAGGGCTAGGGGGCGAATTTCTATCCGAAACCAACAAGGAGAAAATAGCCAAGCCGCTCCCGGCTCGCGATCGAATGGCCAGTGGCGGTTGGATGCTCGACAACGAACGATTGGCGATCGTTTATGTTCCTACAGGGCATGCGGATCCGTGGGTCTCGCGATGGATCGAGTTGGAAGGGGTTCACGATGCCACCTCGGGGAATGAGGACGCACATGCATCACGTCGCACGGATCTGACTCATCAATGCCGGCAATGTCACTCCCAGCCTAAACCTTTTCTGGAGACATCGCCGGTAACTCTCGAAGGTCAGGAAAGCTTCGACATAGGGTGGCGCACCCTGGTCCATGCAGCCGTCAATCGTCCCTTCACTCGCTTCAATCATTCCCCGCACTTGGATATTCCCGCTTTGAGCGATTGCAAGAGTTGCCATCGCATGTTGCCGCAACCAACGCGCGAACCTGCGGTTGCGCGGTATGTTTCGACAGGTGAGAAGAAAGATGTGGTGGCACATCGTTTCAGCGATTCGCACTTTGAAGCGATGCGAAAGGAAGCGTGTGCGGATTGCCATCACCGAAAAGCGGCTGGAGATCAGTGTACGAAGTGCCACAATTATCACGTGCAAACTTCGGATCACGCGTTGCTAGGCGATATCCAGCGGGGCCTTGCTGAGCTGAAATGACTTCGTGTCACCTTCATCGAACTCAATCCTCGCCATTTTCTTCGGGCCGAATCCATCGACGGAGAGAATGGCTCCGAATCCATACCGCGGATGAGAAACACGCATCCCCGCTTCAAAGACATCGACAGGAGTTCCCGTAAGAGTTACCGAGCTTCCTAGTTCCGATGCGGTCTTCATTCCCCGGGGAAGCTGATGGTTGATGGCGAGAAGTTTGGTTGCGAATGCACCGAGCTCATCATTAACATCGATTCCTTGGATCCCTGGCGCTTGGATCCCTGGCCCTTGGATCCCTGGTGCTGGTTTCCTATCCTGCTTGTTGGGTTTTTTGGCAGAGCTTTCCAATTCGTCGCTGAACGGTTCGTCGAACTGCTCGAGCGGTTCATCCACGTTCTCCTCGGAAAACTCCGAGGCGAAATCTTCGAATCCGATCTCTTTGGGCTTGGTTGATTTAGCCCCCTTCTTGGATGGCTTATGCAGGAAGCTTTCGGAATCACCAAATGAGGAATCGGGCCATTGGTCGTCGAGCGTGTCAAAGCGTCCATTGGACATGGTGTAATCGAGCATTTGCATTTCGGCGCGCGGTAATTCCATGAGGAATGGACTGGCACAGCTCATGCGATTGTTGCCGAAACCGCGTTGGCTGGCGCTGCTCAATTGGAGCGTCTGCTTGGCTCGCGTGATACCTACAAAGAGCAAACGCCTCTCTTCCTCCGTTTGGTTGGCGTCGTAGCGCGATCGGGAGTGAGGCAGGATGTCTTGCTCGACGGCAATGATAAACACGTGTGGAAACTCGAGTCCCTTTGCGGCGTGCAGTGTCATCAAGGTGACTCGGTTGTCGTCGGTCAAATTGTCGGTGTCGGCCGACAAGCTGACTTGTTCGAGGAACTGCTGCAATCCGGTCCCGTCTTCATTGTTTTGATCGACTTCGGACGCATCGGACAGAAGTTCCTGCACGTTGCCTTCGATACTCTCGTCGGGGGCCTCTGATTTTTTGGAGGCGAGGTATTTGATGTAGTCCGTTGCATGCAAGACATGCTTGAGCATCTCGACGATAGAAATCGCTGACCGATTCACGAGTTCATCGTAGAGTTCTAGGAATTTTTTCGCGCCGCTCAATGCTTTCTTACTGAGCATGGCCCGATCGATCGCAGCCCGCAGCGCGACGAGCATAGGGATCTCCCTGGCCCGGGCAAGCTCTGAAACCTGGGCGAGTGACTTCTCGCCCAAGCCACGAGGCGGGACATTGACGATCCGATGGAAGGATATGTCGTCGGTGGGGTTATTGACCAATCGCAGGTACGCGAGGAGATCTCGGATTTCCTGGCGGTGATAAAACCTGAAGCCCCCGATCAATTGGTAGTTCAACTTGCGTTTGAGGAGGGCTTGTTCGAGCAATCGCGACTGAGCATTGGTCCGATACAAAATCGCAAAGTCTTTTGGATGCGCTTCTTCTTGAAGGACGTGCACGGCGATCTGATCGGCGATGTGGTCGGCTTCATCGCGCGCTGACGCATACGTTGCAATCCGGACTTTTTCTCCCGATTCACGCGTTGGGATCAGCGTTTTCTCTTTCCGACGCGTGTTGGACGAAATCAGTACGTCCGCCGCCGACAGGATCTCCGGAGTGCTGCGGTAGTTTTCTTCCAGCCGTACCACTTGGACGTTGGGATAATCTCGTTCAAAGTTCAAAATGTTCGCGATGTCGGCTCCTCGCCACCCATAAATCGATTGATCCGGATCGCCGGTGACATTGATATTGGGGTAGTCGAGCGATAAACCTCGAACGATCAGGTATTGAGCCAAGTTCGTATCTTGGTATTCATCGACGAGGATGTACCGGTGTTTCTCGTCGAGATCGGCTCGCAGTTCATTGTTGGTGCGCAGGATCGTTGCGGTATGCATGAGCAAATCGTCGAAGTCGACCGCATTGTTCTGGAGCAAATACTTTTGATAGGCAGGGTAGACCTTGCGTATCGCATGATCCACCGCCGAGCGAGCTTGTCCGTCGAGCATTTCCGGAGTGATGGCTCGGTTTTTCAGGTTGCTGATTCCCTTGATAATGTCCGGCAACTTCAGATGCGTCAGCGAAACGTCCGTATTCATGATCGCTTGCTCGATCGCGGATTTCGAATCGTCGGTATCGAAGATTGAGAAATTCTCAGACAAGCCGATCATGCGGCCGTAATAACGTAGAAACCGGGCGCAATAGCCGTGGAACGTCCCCATCCAAACCGGGGAATCGCCCAGCAATCGACCTACCCGATGCTTCATCTCCCGGGCCGCTTTATTCGTAAATGTCAAAGCGACGATCGAATAAGGCGAGATTCCTTGCTCGATCAGATAAGCGATACGATTTGTCACCACGCGCGTCTTGCCGCTGCCAGGTCCGGCGAGGGTCAGCAATGGCCCGTCTACGTGCTGAACGGCTGCTCGCTGCGATTCATTGAGTCCGTCGAGGATTTTGTTCATCGGATCGGCAATACCTCCGTGTTGCGAAAATTCGTAGGGTTAGGAACTTTCGCGTTGTGGGAACCGGGGTTGTGGGGCTCTGGGTTTTTGGAACGCTGTGGATTCCAACAGCATCGTTGAGGTTCGCAATTATCCGCGAAGCTTGGGTTTCTTCCAAGTGCTTGTGTGGGGACAACCGTGTGTCCCTTGACCGTTTTGCTACTATACCCAAGGATGCTCATGGAGCGCGAACGGGATTGCCTGCCGAAATCCTTGCGTTTCCTCCCCGACGCACCTTGGGTAAAATCCCGACGCACCTTGGGTAAAATCCCGACACACCTTGGGTAAATTCCCGATACACCTTGGGTAAATTCCCGATACACCGTCGGTAAAACTTTTTTACCCGCTGTCGATCGTTGCTTCGCAGCACCGATTTCCTTCGCAATACTTGAAACTGCAAACCTGATCCTATGTCCGAACCAGTATCTACTCCCGGTCGATCATTCCCAAAGACTTTGGATCAGCTTGTGGCAAGCGGATGGAAGAGCAAAACGGTCAAGGATGAATTGCGTTCCAATTTCCTGCGGGCTCTCTCCTCGGGCGAAGCGCTCTACCCCGGCATTATCGGGTATGAAGATACCGTCATCCCCGAACTGAACATCGCCATTCTCGCAGGCCACGATCTCCTGTTTCTCGGGGAAAAAGGCCAAGCGAAAAGTCGATTGATGCGGACCTTGGTTCGTTTTCTCGATGAGTATGTCCCGTATTTGGATTTGCCGGACATTCCCGTGCATGAGGATCCGCTGCAACCGATCACGGCACAAGCCAAAGCCTATTTGGCGGCGACTCCCCCTGAAAAGGTTCCCATCGGGTGGTGGCATCGCGATGAACGGTACGTGGAACGTTTGGCTCCCGGAACAAAATTCGCCGACATCATCGGCGAGATCGATCCGTCGAAGTTGGTCGGTGGGGTTAGTATGGGATCGGAAGCAGCCCTGCATTTCGGTTTGATCCCACGAATGCACCGCGGGATTTTTGCGATGAACGAACTCCCCGAATTGGATGAACTCGTCCAAGTCGGACTCTTTAACATTTTGGAAGAGCGGGACGTTCAGATCCGTGGTTATCCGATTCGCTTTGACTTGGATATCTTCATCATGTTTTCTGCCAACCCGGGAACATACAATCGCAGTGGCAAGGTGATTCCGCAGTTGAAGGATCGGATCGGTTCGATCATTCAAACCCATTACCCCAAAGAACGGGACATCGGGATCCAGATCCTCTTTCAAGAGTCAGGCTTTGAACTCGGTGGTGAGCATCCCGTTCAAGTACCCTACTTCATGATGGAGATCATCGAGGAGGTCACCGCTCAGGCCCGCACGAGCAAGTATGTCGATCAAGCTTCCGGTGTGTCGGCCCGATTCTCGTTGTCCAACTACCGAACCATGGTGGCATCAGCTCGTCACCGCGCGGTCATCTTGGGTGAGCCCCTCGCGGTCCCTCGAATCAGCGACCTGGGGCACCTTGCCTCATCATCGCTCGGAAAACTCGAGCTCGACCTGATGGGCAGCCATCAAATGTCGGAACGGAAAGTCCTCGAGGCGTTGATCGCGTCTGCGATCAAGGTCGTTTTCGAGAAGTATGTCAGCGAGTACGGACTCGGTGAAATCGCTGAGATCTTCAACAAAGGAGTCCGGATCGAGGTAGGTGATCTGCTGCCTAGTGAATCGTACGCCGATCGCTTGCAGCACGTTCCGCCGGTATGGAACACCGCCTTTGAGGTCAACGCATCAGAGCACCCTGCCATCCGAGCCTCGTGCGTTGAGTTTGTACTCGCCGGACTCTACAGCATGGATCGTATCAGCCGCGCAAGCAAACATGGCAAAGTGCAGTACGAGATGTAAACCGCTCGAAATGGCTTACTGGCCATCGCCGATCGATTTGTCAAAAAGCGAGTTCTGTTCGGTTCCTTGAACTAGTCTCTTGGAACGCAAATCGCCCCCACGGTTCAATGACTGCAACGATCGACCTTCATGGATGTTTCGACTCGGAGCGCCCATCGCGGGGGTGCTGAACCGCGAGGAACTCGCCGTTGACGAGGAGCCCGACTCGCGTTTCCATCGTTGGTCCCGAGTTCGCAAATCGATCACCTCGGTCGTTACCAACGATCCACTCAACGTTTCTTGCTGCGCGATATTGCCTTCCGCCATTCGAGGATCCGTGCCAACCGACGGAATTGGATTATTGCCAACCGTCACTCCTTGAGGTACCTGCATTATTCCCTTCGGACTGATGCTCTCGGTGCTATTAACGGCACCGACGCCATTGTTGGACGTGTTTGGTCGGATATGACGCTGGAAGGATGGCGGAAGATCGATCGTCTTCACATCTTTCCCTTTCCCGCGTTGTTTCGGCGAGCTGAACGTTTTCGATCCGGTGGAGATTGCGGGATCGGCTGGCGGCTGCTCGTCTGCGGAACCCCCTTCGACGTACGAGGCCTGCTGTACCGCGGAGTCGGATTTGCTGGTGCTCTTCTTTGCTTTGGATTTGGCCAAGGCATCTTCTTTGGAGATGCCAGGAAGAAGCTTGATCGTTGGGTCGGAGACAGTGGAGCCACCATCTCTTCCTTCGAAACGAGCGATCAAGCTGAGTCGCATTTGCGGGCCCCCAACTTCGGACCACGGCAACCAAACGCTGTACGAGGGCCCGATCGACGTCTTGCTCATATGGCTAGCGAATTGATCAGGAGTAAAGACAAATTTCCGCAACGGTTGTTGGGTTGCCGGAGAGGTGTCGTCCGCGTCGAAGACATAGACGGCCAAGCTGCCGTCGACTTCGATGGGGTCCGTATTGTCTTTCTGATAGAAGTAGACTCTACCGCCGAATCCGCGGACCCCGGGGAGTCCCTTTTGATGCAAAACGGAGTCGGACCAGACCGCGAGGATTCGGTCGGGTAGTGGTTTAGGCTCGTCCTCTTTCTTCCATGGCCACACCGAAGGCATCTTCTTTGGCGCGAATTGGCAACCAGTTGCATGGAAGATACCTGTCGCGACACAAACGATCACGGCGATTCGAATCGGGAAACGATTCGCAGTTCTCATCGATTACCTCCTGCACTGACGGGGGGCAATGGGAGTGCGCCGAATGCTTGGGCGGGCACTACGTTCACGGACGTGGGCGGAAGAGGAGGCACTCCTGGTTGTGGAGCGGCTGGAATGTAGCCAACAGCATTGATGGGGGCTTCGGTCACTGAGGCAGGTAATTGCATCGGTGAGGTCGCATTCGAGCGAGGTCTGGGAAGAGAGTCCGGTTGCGATCGTTGTCGAATCTCTTCCTCGAGCGTGGGCGGTGCACCTGCTGGAACGTTTATAGTTGGTGCTCCCGGTATAGTTGGTGCTCCCGGTGAGATTGTTGGTCGAGACGTGGGAACGATCACAGGTGATTCCTGCGGTTCATTGAGTCTTCCTCGCGGATCTGAATCCGGATAGACGACGTTGCAATCCTCTTGATCGACCAGCTGGCTCATCATTCCCGTTTGAGGGAAGACATCGCCGTGAAGGTCGAAGACATCGGCTTCGCACCAACTCATCCGTGCGAACTCCGCTTGCTTCAGCCGTTCCATATCTCCAGGTGAGCGAATCACATGCGGGGTCATGATGATCAGCAGCTCGGTACGTTGATTGGAGTTGTAATCATAGCTGAAGAGGTACTTGATGATCGGGATATCACCCAGGAAGGGGACTTGGCGGTGGGATGTGCGAGTGCTTTTTGAGATCAGACCGCCGAGGATGATGGTTTCCCCATCCGCCGCGCTGACGGTCGCTTGAGCGGTAATCGTGTCGACACGAGGCGACCGAATGACGGTCCCGTTTTGTGAAATAGAGATGGGGATCCCTTCGCTTTCAGGTCCCAGTTTCGACTTCTCTGCGTCGATCTCCATGACGACATTACCTTCGGGACTGATCCGAGGCGTGACGCCGATGATCAACCCAACGTTTTCAAGAGCGACCACGTTTTGCGTGTTGTTCTGATTGATGATGGAGTTCACGATGCGAGGCACCCGCTGACCGACTTGAATGAACGCCTGTTGGTTATCGAGGGTCAAAACTTGGGGACGGCTCAGGATTTCCAGCCGTCGCGAATCTTGAAGTGCTCGCAATAGGAAGCTGACATTTTCGCTGCTGGCCGACAAGACCAATCCACCGAAACCCAACTCTTCATTACCTCGGCCAACACTGAAATTCGAGAGACCTTGGCCGCCGACGTATGGGGATGAGTTCAACGCTCTCGCGGACCCGCTGTTGCCAAGGGGATCGACATTGTTGAAATTGAAT
>CAIYZV010000344.1 GCA_903930765.1 uncultured Pirellula sp. | reverse complement strand
TTCCCGTTCCGAGCGTGAACTGCACCTTGAGACAGCAGGTTACAACCTGTTTTCGTTGCCATCACGGGTGGTTACCTTCGACTTTCTGACCGACTCCGGAACCACCGCGATGAGCGCCGCTCAGTGGGCGGCCATGCTCGTCGCGGATGAGTCGTATGCCGGTTCTCGCAGTTTCACGCGACTCGAGACAGTCGTGCGCGATTTGACGGGATGTCCGCATATTATACCGACACACCAAGGTCGCGCTGCGGAACGATTGCTGTGCTTGGCGCTCGTCAAGCCTGGCATGAAGATTCCATCGAACAACCACTTTGATACGACCAGAGCCAATATTGAATATGTCGGTGCAGAAGGAGTTGACTTGGTGATTCCCGAAGGACGCGATCCGAACTCGCGGCATCCCTTCAAAGGCAATATCGACCTGAAACGTCTCGAGGGTTTTCTGCAACAGAACCAAGGATCGATTCCCTTTGGGATGATCACCATCACGAACAATACGGGGGGCGGTCAACCGGTTTCGCTCGAGAACATTCGAGAAGTTGCGAAATTGTACAAGCAGTTCGGGATTACCTTCATCATCGATTGCTGCCGATTCGCTGAGAATGCGTATTTCATCAAGTTGCGGGAGCCCGGCCAGAGAGATCGCAGCGTGCGCGCGATCGCCGAGGAGATCTTCTCGTTGGCGGATGGCTGTTACATGAGTGCCAAAAAAGATGCCTTGGTGAATATCGGTGGATTCATCGCTCTCAAGAATGAAGATTGGATCGAACGGCTGCGAGCTTTGCTGATTCTCACCGAAGGGTTTCCTACCTACGGAGGCTTGGCCGCGCGAGACCTCGAAGCGATGGCCGTCGGATTGGATGAGGTGCTAGACGAACGTTATCTGGAGTATCGACTTGCCGTGACTCGGTACATGGCAGAAGGGTTTAACAAGCTCGGGATTCCGACGGTGCAACCCCCGGGTGGGCACGCCGTCTATATCGATGCCAAGAGTTTTCTGCCGCATATACCACCCCGGCAATTCCCCGGCCAAGCCCTCGCGTGTGAACTCTATCTCGCCGAAGGAATCCGCGGATGTGAAATTGGCTCGGTGATGTTCGGTACCTTTCATAAGGAGGATGGCTTTGTCCCCGCCGCGATGGAATTGGTTCGGTTGGCATTCCCCAGACGGGTCTACACCCAAAGCCATTTTGATTACATCCTGGAAGGGATGGCTGAGCTAGTCGCGAACAAGAATGCGTTGAAAGGTTTAGAGCTGGTTTACGACCCACCCTTCCTAAGGCACTTCACCGCGAAATTCAAGCCCTTGGCGAGTTGACGTTGAAAGTCGCTCGGAGTGGTGATCGGTGCGCTCCATTCGGATACAATCGGTGTCAACAACACGACTCCCGAAGTAACACGGCTCCCAAACGAACACTTCTCCCACGCTAACACGGTCGCCATGCAAACATTCCGTTTATGAATCGCCATTCGCACCTTCACTCCCATGCCTTTCGCTCGTTTCATGCTACACAGCGTGAAGGGATTGTCGTTGCCAGTCGCCGGAACATGCTCAAGGCGAGTATCAGCGGCATCGCAGGACTCAGTTTGCCGCGCCTGATTCAGGCACGCGAGCCAATCTCGGTGGGTGGGCTGGGGGCTCCGAAGGGAAAGAGTGTCATCCTGTTATGGATGACGGGTGGTCCGAGCCAAATCGATACTTGGGATCCGAAGCCTGATCAACCGATCCAAAACCGCGGTCCTTTCGGGGTTACGTCTACCAAACTACCCGGTGTCGTGATTTGTGAGCATCTGCCGAAACAGGCTGCGATGCTCGATAAGTTTACATTGATCCGGTCGGTGGATGCCAAGTTCAGTAATCATGAGCCGAACATGGTTTTCCAGACGGGCAACCTGGACGCGGAGCCTCGAACCAATCCCGAAGCTCCTCGGTATCCGGCGATCGCATCGGTCATTGCCAAGCATCATGGCGCGAATCAGGACGGAGTCCCTCCGTACGTCGGTTTCTTCCGATCACGCAGCCACATCGCATTCGGCGGTTATCTAGGTCAGCAGTATGATCCATTCCCGGGGAACCTTGGTTCTCGACTGCCGATCTATGATTTGGTGGGTAACGATACCGGAAAGTCCTCGGATGGGGACATGTTCCAACTGTCGAAAGGGTTGAGCTTTGAGCGGATCCAAGATCGCCGTAAATTGTTGGCGGATCTTGATACGATGCGGCGGGAACTC
>CAIYZV010000343.1 GCA_903930765.1 uncultured Pirellula sp. | reverse complement strand
TGGTCTTTGGCACCAGCACTTTCGGCCATCGCGTGGAGCGAACTGCCTTCTTGGGTTACAGACACGATCAAATCGGCAAGTTGGGATCGATCTCCACCAACGCTTCGCTCTAAGGCGTTTAGGAATTGCCGGAAGGCCACGGAGGTTTCAAGCGCCTCGCCATTCTTGCTGATAGCGATGAGTCCCCAACGCTCGAGTTCGTCGGTGGCGATGTGATCCCGATGGGCACCGAGCAAATACAGGAGAGACTGAGCAGCATCGTTGTCAAAGCTGTCGCCACCGAAGTACATCCGAGGCTTACTTCCCCGGTCACCGCGGGAGAGTTCGTTCCAGTAGGGTTGGCAGCACGCATCCATGATGGCGCGCGCACCGAACGTCGAGCCCCCCGCCCCGAGTACAACCACACGATCTGCAAACGATTGCATATGATTCGCGCGGCGAAAAATCCGTCCTAAGTCGCTCGATTGGCGGTCCTCGAGGTATTCGCGGAGCAATCGTTCCGGCAAGCCGATAAATCCACCATCCGCGGATCCGGCCGCGGTTCCGGCCACCCTCGCGCCCAGCTCTTGGCGAACCGCTTCGAGCTCCGGAATTGCCGCAGCGATGTCTCGTTCCTCAAGCCCAAACGCTGCGTCGATTGCTCCGGAGCGATCGAATCGAAGTGGCTTCAAGCTATTCTTTCGCAGTTTCATGGAGCAGATCCAAGTGGTGATTTACGGTGCTGCATTTACTGTGGTGCATTTACTGTAGTGCATTCACTGTGGGGTGCGTTTACTGTGGGGCTATCCACCCACAGCAAACAGGAGTTTAGATAGCTATCGCCAAAGCAGCATCGTAGAAAATAGCTCGTTTTGTCGGTAGCCCCAGTTCGTTTTTCATGGCGTCCGTCGGGCATGGTCGCCGAGGATGACCTAGACGGCAGTGAATCCGAAAGGCTACCATCCGGTCGCTCTCACGAGGCAGTCACCAGGAACGGAATCCGAATCATGGGTCATTCTTTCGACAATCGCGTCAGTCATCGTCACGATGGCGACCACTTTCCCGGCCACCCCTCCACTGCCAAACGCGATCACTTGGATTTAGGACGGGAGTTTGCCTGGACCCGCGCCTCGGCCCGCGCTGAAATGGGGCTTGCCCATACCGAATCATGGATCGGAGTTTCCGCAACGTTCTCGGATGCCGACCCAGACTCCAATCAGCAGAACCACCAAACCGCACATCACTTGCTAGCTTTGCATCGCGAACTGTCATGGCAGATTCCGCGGACCAAAATTGGGATCATGGCTCATCTGCCCAACGGGACGAAGGCACCGATTGCCAAGCTATGTGCGACCTTCGACAGCGTCGAGGTTGTCGAGACTGAGACACAGCTGTTCCAATCCCTATGTGCCGCCGATTCCTGGATCCTCATCGAAACACCTTCCTGCCCTGAAAGTATTGTCCTGGCGGAAGCGTTGATCGACGTGGCCGATGCGATTCGTCTCCCGGCCTATGCCAGCCAAATTCCTGCAAGTCAAATACCGGTAAGCCGCAAAGTGGTGAAGCCGCTAAGCTCGCGTCGATTGCCAAGGTTTTCATCCGGCGACAACGCAGAGCTAGCATTAGCGATTGCGGATGTACTTGCTCGCCGAAATGAAGCCTTGAGTACGCTTGCCATGGTCACATCCGTAGGGAGCGAAACTAAGGATCCGGAGTGGGTGCATGAGCGTCTGCGAATGGCACTTGGAACTGGCAACCGAGATCACAATACGGGCGTACTCAGCGACGGCGACCTTAAAGCAAGCAATCCACGCAGTCACCGCGCCGCATGAAAACAAGTCGTCTAACCTGCCGCGTCCAATCCTTTAGAAGTTCGGATTGTAGCGGTAGCAAAGCTTTTATTTATTTAAGATTCTCGAAACGATCGATGAACAGACCGATGACGCGAAAATGGGGCATGATGGAATCGCAACACGCGTGTCGGTCTGAGGGTAATGGAGTACGAGATCAATGAGTCGAGCCGGACAATCAAAGTGGCGTTCAGCATTATTGGGACTGGGACTACTCACCGTGTCTGGTTCGGGAGTTTTGGCACAGCAGACCGCGCCACCTGCGCAGGGAACTCCTGCCGCCCAAAACACCCCAGCGGGTGGTAACCTCTCCGAACCCGTTTTTCGAGTCTCCAAGAACGAGGGTTCGCCAGCGACCCCTGTTTCTGCCCCTTTAGCAGCACCCCATCCACTCGATCCTGCGTTGGCGTTGGCACGGCAGTCCCTCGCCCTGATGCAATCAGAAATCCGCGACTATACCGCGGTTTTGGTCAAACGGGAACGGATTGGCGATGATCTTGGCGAGAACGAATTTATGTTCGTCAAGGTTCGGAACCGCAAGAAGCAAGACAACCAAATCACCGTCCCATTCTCGGTCTACTTGGCGTTCTTGAAGCCCGCTTCGGTGAAAGGACGCGAAGTCCTGTACATCGAAAATCAGAACGAAGGAAAGTTGGTCGCCCACGAAGGTGGCATGAAGCGGATGCTCGGGACCCACTTCCTCGAGCCAAACGGCTACCTCGCGATGGCAGGCCAAAAGTACCCGATGACCGACATCGGACTTGAGAACTTAGTTGTCAAGTTGATCGAAAAAGGGGAACGCGATAAAGGCTACGGTCAATGCCAAGTCGACTTGATTCCGGGTGCCAAGGTTGGCGGACGAAATTGCTCGATCCTTCAAGTCACCCACCCTGAACAAAAGCCTCACTACGAGTTCCATATCGCTCAGATCTTCATGGATGACGAGTGGAAGATTCCTGTTCGATACGCCGCTTATTGGTGGCCCAAGTCGAAGGACGAAGCTCCTGAAGTCATCGAAGAGTACACCTATCAAAACATCAAGATCAACGTTGGATTGACCGAGAAGGATTTTGATATAGCGAACTCCGACTACAACTTCCACAAGCGCTAGTCGGCTCGAACGCACTCGCGAGATAGATCACTAGTCAACAAGGCCGCCGGGACCCCCGAGCGGCCTTGTTCGTTTTCCACATGCATGTTCTCCTAGGCGTGCAAATACAAGTCGTTGTCCTCAGATAGAGGCTTGTTGCTCCTGTGGGGCTTCTAATTCCACCTCGCTTTGTCGCGGCCACCCAGTTGAAACCCACTTGCTAAAAACACATCGTGCCCGATGCGGTGCACAAGAGACTGCCAAAGGTTATCCTCCTCGCTGAAAACATCGTCGGCTGAGATGGGTGATACGATCCAACTTCCTGTGGCGATCTCATTCTCGAGTTGCCCCGGCCCCCAACCCGAAAAGCCATCGAACAACTTAAGAGTTGTTTCTTTGGAGGCTAGGATATCCAAGACACGTTCTCGATCCGAGGTCAAGTAGACGCCACGTTGGCATTCAAAGTCCCCGAGCGGCTTGAAGTTGTGCAGCAAGATCAAGGGGCCGTCGACGGGTCCACCACGATACAGCGGTTCGGCCCGATGGAACTCCCGTTCGGTGATCGACTCCATGACCTTGGAGATATCGAACTCCGTCGGTCGATTGATCACCAGTCCGAACGCATCGTCAGGCGTATGGCGAACCATATAGACGACGGTACGGTGAAAATTGGGATCCTCCATGGTGGGGCATGCGAGCACTACTTTTCCTTGCAAGCTTCCGAAGTCGTTACTCATCGCAATAATTGGCTATCGGGTTCTCGGTTTGTAAGCGGACCATCTGTTGATAAATTCCCGGGCTATCCAACAACTCGGCATGCGTTCCGACTTGGACAATCCTACCCGCGTCCATCACCAAAATCTTATCTGCGTTTTTGATGGTGCTCAGTCGATGGGCGATGACGAACGCTGTTCTGTTCTTGAGAAGCCGGGCCAAACTTTGCTGGATCAACTGCTCGCTCTCGCTGTCGAGATTGCTGGTGGCTTCGTCCAAGACTAATATCCGCGGGTCGGCGAGCAAGGCCCTGGCGATGGCGATCCGTTGCCTTTGGCCTCCGCTGAGTTTAAATCCGCGTTCCCCGATGCGGGTCTGGTATCCCTTGGGCGATTGCAAAATAAAGTCATGAGCTGCAGCGGCAATCGCCGCGTCTTCGATTTCTGAGTTGCTGGCGTGACGTCGGCCGTAGGAGATGTTTTCCGCAATCGTCCCATCGAAGAGGAAGACTTCTTGTTCGACCATACCCAGGCATCGCCGGTAGGATTCCAGATCGATACGAGCAAGCGGATTCCCGTCAAGGGAAATGATGCCTTGTTCCGGCTCGAAAAACCTTGCTACCAAATTGCAAAGGGTCGTTTTCCCGGCCCCGCTTCGCCCGACGATTGCCACTGTCGAACCGGGCGATGCCACAAAGCTCACGTCGTTTACGACCCAGTTGTCGGATTCGGGGTATCGAAAACCGACCTTCTCGAAACGGATTTCACCTCGAACCTGATTTCGGTTCAGCTGGATCAATGGTTCGTCGGTCGTGCGATCCTTTGCCATGGATTGCGTCTCTGTGGGAGTCGCCAGTAGATCCAGAGTGCGGTCTAAGCCCGCGAGATTGTTTTGGAACTGAACAGCGCTACCGGTAAGGGTAGCGATCGGGCCCAGCAGCATCGCGAGGTACACCAGGAACATCATGAGATCACCGAGCGTTAAGTCTCCCTGCAGGATTTGCCAACCGCCATAGAGAAGCAGCATCGTCGACGACAGTGGAATGAGGACTTCCCAGATGACTTCGATCAATCGCGTTCGCCACCATACGAGCAGCGTTTGCCTCACCGAGAAATGGTTGCCCCCCACGTACCGTTTGGTCTCGCTTCGCTGCCGAGCGAAAGTCCGCACGACTCGGATCCCAGAAAAAGTTTCCGTTGCGTTCGAATCGATCCGCTGTCGGGTCGATCGTAGATCGCGATAGAGTGGCCGAATCGAGTAGATCCACGTTCGGTGGGTTAGGTACACGATCGGCAAGAGCATCACCCCTGCCGCGAGCAATCGCCAATCCACGAACACCAACACCACAAAACTACCCAGCAGTTGCACGATCGCTTGCCAAGGATTGTAGATCATACTGAAAATCAGATCTGCAATCCCGCCCGCATCTTCTCGTAACAAGCTCGCGGAGCCTCCGCTTTTGAGCTGCTGAACTTTATGCAGCGGCATCTGCAGCATGTGCTCAAATACTCGTTTTCGAATCGACGTTTGGACTTGGTTCACCGCTTTTGTGCACGCCCAGCGTCCCCAGATATGGAAGATCGTGCGGACCAACGTGACAGCCGCGACACCCACCGCAACCAACACCAACAAGTAAAACGGGCTCAGGGATCCGAGAGAAGTCACCATCCACCCTGGAAGTGGTTTCGGGGGTTCCGTGAGGGCGTAGTCGATAACGAGTTTGGTCCCCAATGGCGGAACTAAATTCAGCAGCGTGGAAACGGTCAGTGTTGCGAGGCCCAGGTAGATCGAGCCGCGATGGCCGGCCAGCAACCCCCAAAACTCTCGGAACAAGACCCAAAAGGAACGGTGGCTGCGCGAGACGAGAGCATCCTTCTCGCGACTGCTCATGGTGGAGTGGAACGAATCGTACTCCGGCTTCTTTTTCTGCTTGCTCGCCGCTCGCTGCTCGTGCAGGTAATCGCGAAACTGAAATCGGCTGGTCGGCATGATGGGCTTTTGAAGTCCTTGGGGAGCTTGTCCTGAATACGGCGAAGACCCCACGATTTTAGCGAACTCTGCTTCATTGGCCGCCCCAAATGCGACTTCCTGCGAAATCGCGTACAATCTCCTCAATAAAGGGGGCGATTCGAGCCAATCTTTTTGATGGCTAGTTTGACACATTCGGGACGCCATCCCGTGCTTCCAAACCGCCCACCCTCCGACTTGCACCCTCCAACTTCCAACCTCCCCTAGCAGACAACCATGCAACGCAGGCGTTTTCTCCACAGCACCACGGCCGCAGCACTTTCCCCCTCAGTCACTCGCGCAGCCGAAGGATTGGTTGCGCCAGAGCAATCGGACCTGCAATCGGCCCCGCCGCTCGTCGTCGGAATCATGGGGTTCAGCCGTGGCCGGGATTTGGCGGACGAAGCGTTGAAAATCCCTGGGGTCAAAATCAAGTACATCTGCGAAACCGACAAGAAGCGAGGGGAAGCGGGTGTCAAACGCGTTGCCGAAGCAGGTGGCTCCGCCATCGCCGTTCAGGATTTGCGACGCATGCTCGATGATCCCGAGTTAGACGCATTCTTTTGCGCTGCCCCGAATCATTGGCATGGCCCGGCGGCCATCCTGGGTTGCAAAGCGGGCAAGCATGTCTATGTGGAGAAGCCGGCGTGCCACAATCCACAAGAAGGGGAATGGATGGTTGCTGCAGCCGATAAATACAACCGCTGCGTCCAAATCGGAAACCAACGCCGCAGCAGCAAAGGATTCCAAGCAGCGATCGCCAAGCTTCATGCGGGAGCGATCGGTAAACCGTACTTTGCGCGCGCTTTTTTCGCTCGGATGCGAGGTCCAACGGGAGTCAAGCAAGACTCTGCACCGCCGGAACAGTTGGACTATGAGCTGTGGCAAGGCCCCGCACCGCGTCGACCATTTCGCGAGAATGTGGTCCACTATAATTGGCACTGGTTCTGGAACTGGGGGAATGGAGAGCTGGGCAATAACGGTGTGCACTCGCTGGATGTTTGTCGATGGGGATTGCAAGTGGATTACCCGATTCGAACGGCATCGATCGCCGGCCGATTCCGTTACCTCGACGATCAACAAACCCCAGACACGCAAAACGTTGCATGGGAGTTTCCAGGGGGCAAGCAGATTTCCTACGAAGGCCTCTCCTGCGTGAAGCGGCCCAATGGTCCCTTTGTTTCGTTCTACGGGTATGACGGTTACATGGATATCGATGCCGATGGAGGCTTCGAGATCTATGATGCGGATGACAAGAAGATCGAATCGTCACCCAAAACAGGGTGGGGCCAATCCGAGCACGTCGCGAATTTCATCGATGCCGCCCGATATAATGATCCCTCGCGATTGAACCAACCGGTACTCAGCGGCCACAAAAGCACCTTGCTGTGCCATCTCGGTAACATCGCTCACAGGACGGACCACGTGATTCATTCTCGACCGGAGGATGGGCACATCACCGACCCCGATCTGCCCGCAGGGCTTTGGCGGCGTGAATACGATCCAGCCTGGGAGGGCTTGATCAGTACCCTATAGTTCCCTGCCGTATAGTTCCCTGCCGTATAGTTCTCTGCCGTATAGTTCCCTGCAAAGTGTGCCCGGCAAAGAAAATAGTTCCCTTGCACCGAACGGTCCGTCCGGGATGGACGGATCGCTCCTCGAACCAAACTCCAACGAATCCTACCATTCCATGTCTTCTGCGAATCCACAACCTGCGGGCAGCGCTCCAGGCAATGCTCCTCCGGTGGCCACCGTTCCCGCTGCTCCCTTGGGTCCCTTGCCTCCACTCGCGGATGTGCCGATCGATGCGATCCTTTTCGTTTCCTTCGGCGGCCCCGAAGGCCCCGAGGACGTTATGCCGTTCCTCGAAAATGTGCTTCGCGGAAAAAATGTCCCACGGGAGCGGATGTTGGAAGTCGCCGAGCACTACCAGCATTTCGGGGGTGTCAGCCCGATCAATGGCCAGTGCCGAGATTTGATCGCTGCGGTTCAACAGGAATGCGACGCGCGCGGAATCGAGCTCCCCATTTATTGGGGGAACCGCAATTGGAAACCGATGCTGACGGATACCCTTCGCGAAATGACCAACGACGGCCGAAAACGCGCGATTGCGTTTTTCACCTCCATGTTCAGCTGTTACAGCGGATGTCGCCAATACCGAGAAAACCTCGCCGCTGCCATGAACGACGTCGGCGAAACGGCGCCACTGGTCGAGAAGGTTCGAATGGGGTTCAATCACCCTGGCTTTATCAATGCCCAAAGAGATTGCTTGTTGGAGGCTCTTGGGAAAGTACCCGCGGAAGAGCGGGCGAAGACCAAAGTGCTCTTCTGCGCTCATAGCATCCCCAAGACGATGGCTGACAATTCGCGGTACGAAGAACAGCTTCGCGAGGCCTCGCGGTTGGTCTGCGAAGCGGCAGGGCACGGCAACTGGGAATTGGTGTTTCAGAGTCGGTCAGGCCCACCGCAACAACCATGGCTCGAGCCGGATGTTTGCGATCGAATCGACCAACTCGCACAGGCCGGCGATGCCCCCCCCGTCATCGTGCAACCCATCGGCTTTATCTCCGACCATATGGAAGTGCTGTACGATCTAGACCATGAAGCGGCAGAAGCCTGCCAATCGCATGGAATCATTTTCGTACGGGCAGCTACCGTAGGCACTCACCCGCTATTCGTTTCCATGATTGTCGATTTGATCGTCGAACGGCTGAGCACTGATACTCCGCGACCGTCGGTAGGGACGTACGGACCAAGCCACGATTTGTGTCCGGCGAATTGCTGCCTCTATCCGCAACCAGCAAGGCCTGGGCGCCCGGCGTAACGCGAACCGTAACGCCGACTCATTACGGGATCATCTGCGAAGTAGGTTCGAAACTTACTTCGCCAATGCGATCTCCGCAGGCCTTGCGGTCGATCCCTTGGGGATCAACAAAACCGCCTTGTCCGATTCCGTGCTCATCGTGATGGAATCCGAAAGGATTCCGCTCGAATCGAGCGAGGGATCGATAGTACCATTCACCGTGATCTTGGTGAACCATCCGTGCAATTG
Source organism: uncultured Pirellula sp. (assembly GCA_903930765.1). GTDB lineage: Bacteria > Planctomycetota > Planctomycetia > Pirellulales > Pirellulaceae > JBKCUI01. Next base: position 6,388 of record CAIYZV010000343.1, on the reverse strand, counting down.
AAGCGTCAGAGCTCCGGACCCTTTGCCCATCTCCAACGTCGCCCGCGAAAGAGCCGGGAACCCACGGTAGGGTTTGGCGAGAAACACAGATGCGTGTTGGCTCGACGGGTTGGCACTGGAGGAATCACCACCGCTCCCCAACACTTTCCTTAGGATCGGTTTCAACACCAAATCGCGGTAGTATCGCAATCGGCGAGTCACTTTCATAAAGACCATCGCGCAGGCGATGAAAATCAACAGGTCCAGAACCAAGGCCAACCAGGGGCTCCATGCATAAATCCCGAGCAGCAAGGCGCAGAGAGACTTTCCGATCAGATCCAACACGATGTCGATCGCGGGAAACGGTGTTATCCAAATCAAAACGTCGATGAAGAGCTTGATCGTATTCACCACGATCATGTTGAGTGCGATCGCGAGAGCCAACAAGATATCGAGAGGCAACGTCGTAAAGCCGGCCTGAAGCACGGGATTGTGAATCTCGTTGCCGGGCGATAACACCGCGATGCCGGTAGACGCTGCCGAGAAATCGACCGTCAGACGCATCACCACCAAAATGATAATGGCCGAATAGGCCTCCAGCTTTTCAATGGCGAGCGAAATCGGTTTGGTGAACTTGGTCCAGCGTGGGAGCGTGGTGATGATGGCTAATGCGGCCATACTCCAGAACAGTGCAGGGTTGTTCATGGGCCCCGTGATACCTAGCAGCGAGCTATGCTCCCGTAAAAAGCTAGGGCCATAGGTCGCGATCCCTGACAAGCATGCTAAGCCGAAAAACGGGGACAAGGCGATCGCCGAAACGGGACCGAGCCAGTCTTGGGCAGCCACAATCCGGGAGATGCGTTCGGCCCCTTGTTTGGGGATAGCGGAGGAGGTTGGCTCGTCGATACCCTCGGTGGAACCTACACGGCTCGTCGATTCAGACTGCGCAGATCCTTGGATGCCGGGAGAGAGAATAGCGACGAAAACAAGCAACCCAAGGATGCGAAGTGGAGGCACACGGACGAGTCGGATCATGTCGGAGTTTCCTCGAGTCTAAATAGTTCGATGCATAGCGATGCTGCCTCTGGATCGTACGCAACCAGTCGGCTGATTTCCACGTCAACGATACCTTCGGATGCTGCATCATGGATCGTTTGGATCGTATCGCACGGGCACTGCTTCGCAATCCGTAATCGACTAGCCCCAATGCGCTTTGCGAGTAACCACGCGAGCGCATCGGTGGTGGTTTTCCACCCGACCGCTGGAATCCAGTTGCTTTCGACGCTTGGGTCGTCTTCGATCCCTCGGTCGTAAAAGCCTCGAACTCGAACGAGATACGTTCGACCTCCGGGCTCACTTCGGCTCGCCTGGATCTCATCCCATGATTCCAGTGGCTCGCACTCGGGCATCAGTTCGCAGGCGACTTGCCATGTCGCATCGAGCAACTCCACGCAACGCCAATGCATGTCCTGTTCCGAAAGGTGTGGGTAAACCGAGTGAAGCAAACGCATCGATTCGACGGTTTCTCCACCACCGATAACAACATAGGTCCGTTCGGTTACGGATGCATGAATGGAGGAGCGGAGAGTACGAACGGGCCCGTGGAAGAGGGTGGAGCCACCAATCTTGAGAACGGTATTGGAGGTTCCTGAGTGCAAGCCCGCTTGTGGGTTTGCGATCGAATCCCCGACCCTAGATTTCCTGCTCATCGTGGTACCGCTACCTAGAGACTTATCGGTTCGAGAGAACGGCGATGAGGATCGCGATGAACAGAAGCAGTGTGATGCACCCTGCGATGATCAGGAGCAACTGATTGGATTTACGTTTCGGAACGGCTGGTGTGTTTTTGGCGGGCGACGAGGGCTTCGCAGGGGCAGCAGGTCCCTTTGCCGCTGCTGGGGTGGTTGCCGCAGCTGGGGTGGTTGCCGCAGCTGGGGTGGGGACCTTCCTGGAATTGTCGATCGGCTTAACCAAAGGCGAGGCGCCGCTGCGGCTGACTGCGGAATCACCGGTGGCAGTCGCGATGGCATTCGCTTTTGAGCGCTTTGGGTTGGGTTGGTTGGAATCTTGGACCAGATCGATGTGGCTGTCGACCGACGAGCCATCCGATTTGGCGATCGCGCGGAGAACTCCGCTATCGGATGCGGACAATTTCATAACGCCGCTTCCAACCTCGGCGTTCCCATCCATCGTTTTCGCACTTCGATTATTGACGGTTTCAGTCATTGCATTGCTGCGCGACTTGGTCTCCTCGAGCAACTCATCGATCGACATCCCTTTGGCGGGCTTGATGGCAACCTCTGGATGCTCTTTGCGGTACTTGGCAAGCCAGACTTCGAGCACTTCGGCGACTTGAGCGCAATTTGCGTAGCGGTACTTCGGATCCTTCTGCATCATCTTCACGCAGATACCATCCAACTCACCTGGGCAATCTGGACGATCCGATCGGATGTCGGGAGGCATGGTGTTTTGGTGCTTGACGATACGGCTGGCGATGCTGCCATCTGGGAACGGAGGATGTCCGGTCAGCAGGAAGTACATCGTGCACCCCAAACCGTAAATATCAGCGCGATTGTCGACCGTGTGGCTGTTGAGAGCTTGTTCCGGAGCCAGATAGTCCGCAGTTCCGAGGACTTTGTCGTTGTACTCCATCGTCAGCGACGCGTCCCCTTGGTCCTGGAATAACGCCAATCCCAAGTCGAGGACTTTGATCAAGCCATCTTTGTTGATGAGCAGATTAGCGGGCTTCACGTCGCGATGGATCAAGCCATGGTCGTGTGCATGTTGCAATCCTCGGGCGCCTTGTGCGATGTAATCCGCGACAATCCCGTAGGGCAGCGGCCCATGCTTTTTCACCAAGATCTGCAAGTCGGCACCTTCGACGTATTCCATAACGATGTAATGAGTGTCCTTCTCATTATCGATATCGTAGGCCCGGACGATGTTCGGATGGTTGAGGCTGGCGATCGCTTTGGCTTCTCGCTGGAATCGTTCGAGGTACGAGGAATTGCCAAGCTTGGATTTCGGCAACACTTTGATCGCGCGACGGTGTTTCATCACCGTGTGTTCCGCAAGATACACACTGCTCATCCCACCAGTCCCAATATGGCCGAGCAGCTTGTGCTTACCGAGGAAGAAACCCTTGTATTTACCTTGAAGGATTTTCTCGCACTGCCAGCGTGTTAGGACACCCGCAGCCTCTAACTCTTTGCACAGTACGACTGGGTCCTCGGGAAGTTCGCCGGCATGTGCAGCGCGAATTTCATCGAACTTGGCTGAGAGCGTACCCGCCTCAACAAGCCGACTTTTTTCGATGAGTTCGAATACTCGTTCCGCTGTTATTTGCGTCATGCCGACAATGTTCCGCGTCTAAACTGGTGTTTTTTTCGCGTGGTTGATAGGTTCCCGCGACCTCTCAGGACTTATGGAATCCCGTGGTTGTGGCGGCTTCCCCAGAGTCGTTTCGGGGGAAATGTGTGTGGTAAACCAAACTCCAGTGTAATGGAATTCTACGAGGAGAATATCGAGTACCCGAACCAGTCCCGATCTTTTCCTCATATTTTTGGCACCAAAAAGTCCCCGCCGATTCTAGACCGTTACTTTCGGAAAAATCGTCACCGGACACCCCGATTTCCGACGTGCATCCGGGCAATTAGACCGGCCCACCAATCTCCGAGCGACCTCGCCGTCGGAAAGGGTTAGATCACTGCCGCACGACCAAACGGAGACCCTCCCGCGGATTCCGCGAGTCGTTAAACTAGCGTCCTCGAACTTCGATGGCGCGCAGATGGCCGCGCTTCTCTCTACCCGTTTCACTCGTAAAAAAGTTACTTGAGGACTCGATGAGTTACTTTCCTGACATCTCCAAAATCCAATACGAAGGCCCCCAGTCGAGGAATCCGATGGCGTTTCGGTGGTACAACCCGGACGAGGTGATCGAAGGGCGTACCATGCGAGACCACCTTCGTTTCAGTGTCGTCTACTGGCACACTATGCGAGGAACCGGATCGGATCCATTCGGACCGGGAACCGCCGTGCGGCCTTGGGACGACGGGAGCGACAGTCTGGACAATGCACTGCGTCGCGTCGAAGTGGCCTTCGAAATTTTCGAAAAGCTCGGTGCGCCCTACTACGCTTTCCATGACCGCGATGTGGCTCCTGAAGGAAAGACCATTTCCGAGTCCCACAAAAATCTTCAGAAGATTGCAGAGTCGCTCAAGGCCCATCAGAAGAAGACGGGTGTCAAGCTACTTTGGGGGACCGCGAACATGTTTAGCAACCCGCGATTTATGCATGGTGCTTCCACCTCGTGCAATGCCGATGTGTTCGCTTACTCGGCCTCCCAAGTCAAAAACGCATTGGATGTGACCAAAGAGCTCGCCGGTGAGAACTACGTTTTCTGGGGCGGTCGCGAAGGTTACATGAACCTGCTCAACACCGACATGAAGCGAGAGATCGATCACCTGGGATTGTTCCTTAACATGGCGGTTGATTACGCGAAGAAGATCGGGTTCACCGGCCCGTTTTTGATCGAGCCAAAGCCCAAGGAGCCGACCAAGCATCAATACGACAGCGACGCGGCGGCATGCATCAACTTCCTCCGCGCGTACGACTTGCTCCCCTACTTCAAGCTCAACATCGAAACCAACCATGCTACGTTGGCAGGGCATACGATGATGCATGAGCTGGACTATGCGGGCATGCAAGGCGCGCTCGGATCGATCGATGCCAACACAGGAGATTTGCTCCTTGGCTGGGATACCGACCAGTTCCCAACGGACTTCTATCTGACCGCGCAGTGCATGCTGATGATCTTGAAGTACGGTGGCTTTACCACCGGAGGTGTCAACTTCGACGCAAAAGTTCGCCGCGAGAGCTTCGAGCCAATCGATTTGTTCCATGCCCACATCGGTGGGATGGATGCGTTCGCCCGCGGCCTGCGCATCGCTGCCGAGATCCGCAAGGACGGCGTTATCGGAGACTTTGTCAAAAACCGGTACCGCAGTTGGGACTCGGGCGTCGGTGCCGAGATTGAATCGGGCAAGTCGAATTTTGAATCGCTCGATGCCTACATCACCGCTAAAGGCGAAGTCGCTCCGAACGAAAGTGGTCGGCAAGAGATGCTTGAAAATATCTTCAATCGCTATTTATAGGATCAACTTCTACGAAGCATTCGAAAAAGTAAGCTTCACTCGTCCCCCGTCGCTTGAGTTTTGGCGGCGTGGGGATTTGGGCAGTGGCTGTGCCCTACTTCGTGATCCGCGTTCAGCGGCATCATGTGGATTGCGGCGAGTACCTGGTGTCTTGATGTCCCTCAACACCATAACCGAGGCATCGCTATAAAAAGGGGCGGAACGATGTGTTAGCCCAGATTTCGTTCCTCTTGATGTATTCCGAGCAGGCAGTTCCGACGCCTCCGACAAGAGCAACATCACTGCTGCATGGTTCGCGCTATCCATGCAATTTTAATTCGTTGAAAACCAAGTCAACGGAGCTCACATCGCTTTGCCTTTTCAAACACACGCGATGACTTCTATTTTTCACCTGCAGCAGCACTGGGATCCGATACCAGCCCCACCGTGTTCACGGCTCGAACGCGATACACGGCGCGAACGTTACTCCCCTGAGTATTATCCGTAAAGACCATTTCAGCCAAAGGCTGGGGTGGTGTGTCGCTATACTGTAAGTTCTGAAAGAGAGGTCGGCCGAACGGGTTTCCTGGTTTTTCCGGCCACTTCCCAACCTCTTGACCATCTCGTTCGATGATAAAGTGCGATAAGCCGCTTTGCAGATCGGCTCGAGCTCGCCAGCGAACTACATTCCCTTCGACGAGCACTTCGGTCGGTATCGGTGGAGGTGTTTGATCGCTAACAGCGGAATCTACCACATATTGCATCCAATGCTGGGCGATTGCTTCGTTCGGTAACCAGCAAGACTCTTCCTTGTTACCTGGGTAACTCGATAAGGGATACGCTTTGGTCCCAGTGGGTTCTCCAAGCCATGCCGAATCGCTGGTCATGTTTCGTAGAGCTGCACCCACTTCCGATGGCAATCGCGAGGAGAGACAAGCATCCAGCCACGGGATCGCTAGGTACCGTTGGTTCCCGCATTCGTGACTTGTAAGCGGATCGACGGCCACTCCCACCAGTCCACCTCGCCCTCGCATCTTTAAGAAGAACTTCTCATTCGCGGGCCAAACGCCAGAGAACCGATCATCCTTGACCGTCACCCCTTCCTGGGTCCCCAGATTGCACATCATCGGGACCATTAGCGCGAGATCCGGCAGGTCATGCGATCGAATACCGGGCTTGTCTGGATCTTGAGTCAGCAACGGCACTCCCGAGCGAAGCCAAGCCGCCACGACGCGCTCGGGGTGGAGCATGACCATGCCCCCTGCCCAATGCCCACC
>CAIYZV010000342.1 GCA_903930765.1 uncultured Pirellula sp. | reverse complement strand
GTTGACGCAGTATCGCGGAACCCAATTCCTTTTTGGAGGAGCGTGGGCCGATCCGAACATTCATTTGACGCAGACGTCGGGAATCCCTGTCGGTTCGCCGGACCCTTTGCTAGGTTCCTTTTCCGCAAAATCCTCGGCGCCAGGTTCGCCGATGGCCAACATTGGTGTGACCCAAGATATCGATGAGTTAGGACTGCCTGTAACCATCGGTGTTGCATTTGTTTCTGCGGCAGGCGGAGCCGTGGACTTCCGCCAAGTCCCGGCTAGCCGCGGCACGAACTCCGCATTAAGCGTCTTTAGCCTTCCCGTCTCGGTCGGTGCCGACTTGACTGATCGTTGGTCGATCGGGACTAGCCTTGCACTCGGAATTGCTTTGTACAATGGCCCGTTCCTGGGTACCAGCAGCATGACGCCTGATTATGCATTGCGCGGAACCCTCGGCACCAATTATTTGCTGACCGAAAAAACGACCGTAGGGGCGTACTACCAAACCCAACAATCGTACACCTTCGACAATGCATTCATCGTCGATTACGGCGGAACTCGCGTGGTGAGCGATGTCGCGATGGATCTGCCCCAAAACATCGGCTTCGGGGTTGCCAACACATCGCTCATGGATGGCAATTTGCTGCTCGGCGTCGACGTACTGTACAAGCTTTGGGATCAAGCATCGATGTACGATGTTTTGTACGACAACCAGTGGGTCGTGCAATTGGGTAGCCAGCTAACTCGAGGTAAAGTCAAATGGCGAACGGGTTATGTATGGGCTGAGAACCCCATCGATAACAATCCAGCGATCAATATCGGTGGTGTCGTCCAACCCGGCGGTTATCCTGCCGTTCGGTACACCCAAGGCCTGCTCGCAGTGACCAGCCAACATCGCCTAACCGGCGGTGTGGGGATTGTCGACCTCCTACCCGGAATCGACGCCGACGTGATGGGTGGTGGTATGTTCCATTCAAGCCAGCAATTGGGTGACTACACCAACACATCCATCTCGAGCTATTGGCTCGGTTTCGGATTGACGTGGAGATTCAATCGCGGGTCGTGTGAGAAGTTACCCGCTCCAGAGCGATGGTCGAATTAGTCGACGGCACCACCCGAGCGGTCGAATGGATCGCTAATTGCCAAAGCAATACAGATGGTTTTCGCCCCGAATCAGGACCTGCTCTCCCAACGGGATAGGGGAGCCGATGACCGGTTCCTCCAGGTTCGTTTCGGACAATACTTCGAAACCATTCGAGTTCATCCGACCGACAAAAATGATCCCGTCTTCGCGCGGTGCGTAGACTTTATCCCCAGCGATCAAAGGGGACGAGTAAAAGTTCGAGCGACCTTTTGGAAAGGCACCTTTCCAATTCGTTTTTCCGGTCTTGGGTTCAACGCTTTCGACCTCACCTTGGTCCCGCACCAAAATGACTTGTCCTTTGTAGATGGATGGCGACGGAACAAAGGTTCCGACGTCATCCCGTTTCCAAGCGTGATTGGTTGAGGTTGTGTCCCCTTTGCCTTCCAGTTTGATTCCGTGCAATCTAGGGATTCCTCGGTCGTTGCGACCATAAGCAATTACGACCGTGTTATCGGCGATAACGGGTGTTGCTATCGCAGGCCACAATTGCGCACCATCCGGATTGAAATCTCCGCACGACCACGTTACTTCACCGTTGGATGCGTCGTGGATCGTGACATGCTCGGCACCCCAGACCAGGATCGACTCTTTGCCTTGATAGTTGATGACCAGTGGCGTGGAGTACCCGTGATCGCATTCGGTGGGAACTTTGTAGTTGCGTGCGACCTTCCAGACCAACTCCCCTGTTTTCTTGTCAAAAGCGGCCAGCCACGATTCCCCCTGATGCATTCTCGTCATCACAACGTACTTTTGCGTCAACACGGGAGATGTTCCGTGGTCCCAAAACAAGGTGTCTTTGCCGTACATGGCAACCAAGTTCATCTGCCACAAGACTTTCCCTTGCAAGTCCAACGCAGCAAACGTGCCACTCTTGAAGTAAACGAACACCGAGTCACCGTCGGTGACTGGTGAGGCATTGCTACCAGAGCCATTGCGATGCTTACCAGCATCTTCAGCATCGAAACGCGTTATCCATTTTTGTTTGCCTTGCGTGTCGATGCACAACACGGAATCCTTACCTTCGGAAGGTGCGGTGAGGAATATATTTTCGCCCAGCAGAATGGGTGTCGAACACCCTTTACCGGGCAAATCTGCTTTCCACTTCAGATGCTTTGCGTCGACGGAATCGGGGAAATTACCACTCTCGACACTCCCGTGCCCGTGTGGACCACGCCACGCTCTCCAATCCCGTTTTGTTTCCGCGGAAACTGGCATGCACAAGAGTGAAGAAGCGAGAACAAACGAGCTGAGATACTTTCGATTCATGGTTACCAATCAACATCACAACGCGAGACAATAGGTCGGTTAAAACTTCCCATAGTATACCAACAACGCAATACCATGGTTGCTAACGCTGTTTCCCGATCAAGGCGGTCAAATCGGCAAGCATTTTCGGGAGAGCCATCCCTCTGGGCAAAGCGATGTAACGCCCCTCCCATTCCGGGTCGAATTTGTCTTTGTATTGCCGTAAACCTTCAAAGCTGTAGAAACGATCCCCGTGCTTGAACAGCAATTGCGTCACCCGATTCCATAGCGGCGATAATCGCCTAGATTCAATTCCGGAAAGTGGAGCCATGCCCAAACTAAACCATTGGTAGCCTTGCGACTTGCCCCAGAGCATCAGTTCGATGAACAAGTACTCCATGACCCCCGATAGATCGCCGGCGTCGTAGCGCATCAGATCGATCGACAGCTCCGATTTGGCTTCACTCGGTAAAACATTTGCAAAAGCAACAATCGTGCCATCTTTACGTAGGACGGCACATGGGTATCTCGCAAGGGTCGCTTCATCAAAGAAACCCAGCGAAAACCCTTTTTCAGCAGCACCTTTCTCAACCATCCAGCGATTGGAAATATCTTTAAGCCTTCCGAATACTTCCGGCACTCGCTCAGGTGGCAATAGTTCGAATTCGACTTGTTCGCGCTTCATTCGGTTATACGTTTGCCGAAGCCCTTTCCGAGAGGAGCCTTCGAGACCGAACGTTGGGAGCGGTACACGTCCTTCCTCGCCAATTTTGAGCAAGGTTAATCCTTGATCTAGGTACACCGTCAAGTACTCGGTCCCAACTTCATAGAAGATTGGCCTTCCGCCATATCGGTCCACGAGTTCCCGAAATCGCCAGACTAGATCATTGACGCTGTCGTCGGGTCCTACAGGATCTCCCATGCATACCCAAGACCGCCCTTGCCGGGCGTACATGACATACGCTGTCCGCGCATCGTTGAACAGCAATTGTTTGTCGCCGAGAACCGCTAAATGAGCATAGGATCGATGATGCTTACTCGCGATGAAAAACGCTGTTTCGATATCCGCTGGTGAAGCCCCCTCAGGCGTTGGTGGATACGTTGATAATAGTCGCATCACCCCGAACAATGTCAGCACCGACGCGACAGCGACAGCCGTTCGAAGCGCGCGGGGAGCTTCCGTGTCCGCTAAGAAACGCCACCAATCCCAGTCTCGATAATCGACATGCTTCGATGAGAACAAACCCAACCAAATAGCACAGACAACAACCACTGCGATCGCCAGCAACCAGGAGGGGGACAAACGTTCGTGGATAAGTTTTCCTTTGCGATAAAACGCGCGATGAGCTGGAATCAACGCACCGAGAACCAAACTTAAAAAAATTGCTTCTTCAAAATCGATCCCTTTGATGAGAGAAAAGAGGATTCCGGACGCGAGCAACCCGCAGGTTAGGTAGTAGGCAGAGTCGAGTCGTCGATACAACCCTCTGGCCAGGATCAGGAGACACGCACCGACGATGCTTCCGAGAAAATGAGACACTTCGAGAAGCGGGGCAGGGATCCATCGAACCAGAAATTGGACACGCTCGACGATCCCGGGTGTTGCTCCAGAGAGAATCATGATCGTCCCAGCGCAAAACGTCATGACCGCGATCACATAGGGTGCCACCGCCGGCCACCATTGTGTTCCGCGATGCAACGAATCGGTTATTTTCCCACGTAACGGAGCAAACTCGGTAACACCCAGCAGCAACATGGCGATGGTGAGCGGCATCAGGTAATAAATGACCCTGAAAAGGATCAATGATGCCACCAATGACGAGGTAGCTTCGGTGGGCGCGAATGCGAGGAACACCGATTCAAAGATTCCAACACCACCAGGCACATTGCTGATGACAACCACCAATGTAGCCAACAGGTAAACCGTTAAGAATTGGTCATACCTGAGCTGCATATCCACACCCACCAACGCGTACATCGCCCCGGCAGCGATGGCTAAATCCAACGCAGCTACGACCAATTGCTGCGCCGTTAAACCGATCGAAGGAGGGTTGATTTCGGTATCTCCGATGCGCCAACCTCCCTTGTTCCTCCCAATCCAAACCAAATATGCCGCAACAATCGCCGCTAAAATCCAACCGACCCCACGGGTTGAAATCAACGAAGGAGCGCCCTTAAAAACCTGTAGCCGATCAGGAAAGGGGATGTTTTCGATAATGAACAAAACACTTCCCAGAAATGCAACTCCGACCCAATACGTGGCGCCGATCATCACAATGATTCGGACGAGTTCCTGCGGTGTAAAACCCCATTTGCTGTAAAATCGGTAGCGTATTGCAGGCCCTCCCACGAGCGAGCTAAAGTTGTAGCTGGTAGAAAAGCCCACAAAGGATGCAACGGCCACAAATCGAAACGGAACAGGTCGACCAATCGAGCGCACGGCCAGGTAGTCGTACCCCACCAAAACGAGATAATTGAGTACTGTCAGTGCAACAGCGATCAAAACGCTCGATGCGGAAATCCGATGCAGAGCCGCTCGGACTTGGCCGTATTGAATGTGCTCGATCTCGTGCCAAATAAAAACAAGTGCCGCGATGAGGATCAGCAATGAGATCCATGGGGCGAAACGTTTAAGGTAATGCATTTTGCTTCCGACCCTTCGATGGAAACCGAGCCAATTCCCAGCAACCCTACTGTGCCTGGTGTTCCTCGTGATGGAGAGCCTAGTGCACGGTACGTGGTCAGGCCCATTGGCGGACTCGGTTCGCACGATCTTCGGGCACTCTCCCTTTCATTTGGCAAACGGTGCCTGGGGACGCATTTTATCGAGCCTATTCATTACCGGGGGTCCGATCCACTTTTTTCTTGCATTTGCGATGATCTCTGTTTGTGTTGGCACGCTCGAGCGACAATCCGGCTCATGGATTGCCGCGTGTTCGTTTCTAATTGCCCATCTCGTAACCCTGCTGATCCAGAGCGGGATCCTGTTAGGCATCCACGCATGGATCGATCAAGACTGGTCGCTGGAATGGAGTCGAACACTCGACGTAGGGCCTTCGGCTGGATATTACGGTTGCTTGGGCGTCGCGATATTCCGATGGACGAACACCAAACGTTGGCGGTTTGCTCTCGTCATTCTGAGTATTCTAATGCTGCGATGGCTCGCAACGGCGACGATCAAACCGTACGGTTCGCAATTCCAAAGCGACATAGCGCATGCGATCGCCTTTCCAGTCGGACTAACACTCGGATACCTGACGACCTGGATTCCCAGCGCCGGCGACCGCCAACGCATTACCGAACCTTAGAGGGGCCTGTGCGTTCGGTAAAAACTATCTCACCTTCGTCTGGAGTCTTCATCGAGAGAACATGCCTTCCCGGCTCGCACGAAGCTTTGACCCAACCCTGCGCGACGAGGGTCTCCAAGCACTGCATCGCTTGATTCCAAGCGTGCTTTCGCCCCATAGGATCTTGAATCAATTGTCCGATCGAACGCTGGAGAGCAGCGACAATCTCTTCGATATAACGATATCGCTGGAGAATAGTGAACACCTGCAGGTAATGGCCGGTCAATGGGAGCCGAGCATCTTGCCTCACAAGCACCGGTACATCAACCACCTCACCACCCGTTGGATTCGCCATGCTCTCGCGCATCGATCCCTCGATCTCCAAATCGAAGGTGTTCATTCCGTCGATCAAGTAAACCACGTCTCCGGGTTCCGCATGGGAGAATCGTTTTTGCACTGACTTCACACCCGATAACCCCAGCCCTCCGATCACGAATTGACCGGGTATGTCATCGATACCGCCGTGGCTCAGCCATCGAAATGCTTCTTGTGGACTAAGGTTGAGTCCAGACTGGGCCGCGATCAGAGCGCAGTTGTCCAACACGTCCGTGAACAAGCCATTCGCGGAATACCAATACTCTGCGAATTTCATATGCTGACGAACCCGCCGTGATTGTGTGGCATGATACTGCTCTCGCAACCATTGGGCGTCTTTAATGCCACGCTCTAAATCGAGGATCGTGTATGCACAATGCTCGGCACAGGTATGCGTGAGGGTTAATCCCGCAGCTAAGATTGGATCCGCGAAACCGAGCGACTCTCCCACGAGAAACCAATTCTCACCGCATGATTCCTTGGAGACATACGACCAATCCGTCGTAGTCGAAACAGTACCTGTAGATTGTGCCGTTTGTAGCAAGCCTGAGATTTGGGGATGGGCACTCAAGGTCTGATGATAGAGTACCTCAGGCCTTAAACCACTTGCCTTGAAATACTCTGCGTTGCACACCAACCCAACACTCGTACGATGATCCGAGAGTACGATGTACCAAATCCATCCAAAGCCTACGCTTCGAATCATGACCCGCATGGTGCCCTTTTCCAGCAGGTGCACATTAAGGTTCTCAGCCGACCAATAATCCCAAAAAGCGACGTTCTTCAGCAACGTCGGCACCTCGACCTCGACACCCAGTTGCCTGCGAAGGATGGCGTTGTTCCCGCTGGCATCCACGTAATAGCGTGCGGTGATCTCTTCGCCATTCTCGAGCATCAAGCGGTCGACCTTTTTGCGCGCGGTTACCCCCAATGACGAACACTCGCAATGAACCCCCGTAACCCGCGACGGCTGGACAACTCGCACGCCTAAACTTTTTGCATGGTCAAGCAGAATCGCGTCGTATCGTGACCGATCGACTTGAAACGCGACCTGCTTTCGCCAACCTTCGTACGCTCCAGGCCGTGATGTATCTCCGATTTCAGATTCTGGAATAAAGCCAAAGACCCATGGCGCCATGGTTTTCCCCCACGTATAACTCGCTCCGAGCTTGATGGGGAACCCGGCAGCTTCGACTTTTTCCCATGCTCCCATTGCGTGCAAGACGGCGGACGTCGGTGGCAATTGGCTCTCACCCACATGATCGCGAGGAAAGGATTCCTTCTCGAAAATACAAACATCCAAACTCGGCGAATACTTTTTTAGCAGTGAAGCCAGTGTCGTTCCGCCTGGACCTCCGCCAACAATCGCGACATCGCAACGCATTCGCCTAGGACCTTCCAAACTGCTGCCAAAGATCAACCAACACGACCGCTTGTTTGACAGCGATTTCCATTTCGCTCAACGAAGCGAATTCCTTGCAGGAATGAATGTTGTACTGACCGACGGAGAGATTAGGGGTCGGCAATCCCTTCTGTGTCATCAAAGCACCGTCCGTCCCGCCTCGAATCGATGCACGTGTTGGCGTAATCCCGATATGGTGAAATGCTCTCTCGGCCAGATCCGCCGCAACCGGAAACTGCTTGAGCCGATCCGCCATATTCCGGTATTGCTCTACAATTTCGACATGCACCGACAGCCGCGGTTCCTCCTTGCAAATATCAGCCGCGATCCCGCGCAACCGATCTGCATACTCTGTGAGTTTTTCCGTATCAAAGTCTCTAAGGATCAATTGCACCATCGCCTCTGCCACCGACCCGTGCAGGACATACGGGTGCATGAACCCGTCGCGGCCATCGGTTGTTTCGGGCGATAACGACTGAGACGGAAGCATCGCAACGAACTTACTCGCAGCGCGAATCGCATTGACCATTCGCCCTTTGCCAATCGACGGATGAATGTTGTATCCAGTGAATTTCACTGTCGCCATATCCGCAGAAAATGTCTCGACATCGATGATACCAGAGCCACCTCCGTCCAACGTGTAGCCAGCGATCGCATCGGCTCGTTGCATGTCGACAAACTTCGTTCCACGTCCGATCTCTTCGTCGCATGTGAACAGAATCCGAATGGGACCGTGCGGTAGATGCGGATTCTCCATCAAATGATGAGCCAACTCCATGATGGCGGCGACACCCGCTTTGTCATCGCCACCCAGCAACGTCTTGCCATCGGTAGTGATCAGCGTGTGCCCCAAAAGCTTTGCGAGCTCGGGTGTGTCCTGCTCACGGATAATATCCCCGGAAAGCAGCGGAATATCTCCTCCTTCGTAACACTCGATCACCTGCGGTTTGCAATGATCCCCAGGGGCCTCTGGCGACGTATCGAGGTGCGCATTGAACAGAATCGTTGGTACGGGACCGGGTACCGTGGCAGGAATCGTCCCCCATACCAACCCATGATCGTCCTGCAGTGCGTCCTCAATTCCCATCTCACGCAGTTGCTCCACCAGCATCTGGCCGAGCAACCACTGCCCGCGGCTGCTCGGGTAGTCGTTGGTATTCGGATCGGCCGTCGTCCCGACGCGCACGTACTTCAAAAACCGATCCAACAATCGGTCGCGGTTGATTAGCTTTGAGGACATGCGTTGAATATCTCCGTGTGTCGCCATTCGAGGTAGAGCGTTCAGCCGACAGCAGCTCATTTACCGGCATTTGGTTCCATGTTGCCAGTTCGTTTGGAGCTCGTCTGAATTTCGGTCCGAACCCGCAGTATTGTAGCAGGTCGCCATCTCGTTATCGGCCTAACATTTTTCACGAGCTTCGACTTCGAATGGGTTATCCCAGTACGCATCTCGCCCTCGCATCCGTTGCCAAAGGCCCGCCACTAGGTACGCCGGGACGAACGCGGGCCCCCAGCGTTCGTATTGCTGCACGTGGACCCACTCGTGCTCCCACGTTGAAAAGAAGGTATCTTCCGACGTTGCCAAGATCGCATGCCCCAGGGTCAGTGCGGCAGCACCGCCAGGGATGGGAACCAACCTGAGGATCCGCTCCACCCCAGGCCCGACCACACCGATGGTGCCGCGGTACCGGATGATATTCCGGGTTCCCAAAAACGGGACCCAATAGACACCCAATCCCAATAGCGTGTACGGGCAAGCCCAACCGTGGCGAAAAACCAAGCTCAACCGATGCCCAATCACTTAACCGCCAAAGTAACGCGACAAATGGATGTAGTCATTGAAAATCGCCCAAGCCATCAGGCTCAGCAATCCGACGACGCCTCCCAGCGTTAATTTCATTTGCAGCTCTTCATCGATCGGGCGTCCTAATACCGCTTCGGCGATCAGGAAGATCATGTGCCCACCATCGAGCGCCGGAATGGGCAGGAAATTCACGATCGCCAAATTGGCGCTCAACAGAGTCAAGAACATGAGCAACGGAGAGATGCCTTGCGAAGCAGCATCGGTCGCTTGAACAGCGATCGTACCGGGCCCGCCAATGGCGTTGAATGCTTTACCTGTGACCAGCAATTGCAGGAACTCAAGCACATCCCCGAGACGCCGCCAAATCTCACCGACACCTCGGCGTAGACTATCCAACAAGCTATGGGCGATGTAGGTCTTTTTGAAGGGCTCAAGGGCCAATCCTCGGTCGGGCCAATGCCACTTTGAGTCGACGGCGATACTGGACTCACTCGCTTCGACCTTCGAATCTCTCTCGACATAGACCGCAACCGGCAATCCCTCTGGCATCAGCTGGGCCAACTCAAAGAAGAATTGGATGCTATGCGCCGAGTCGACGGGGATCTTCTCCAAGAGCGATTTGGAATCGATGACTTCCTTGTAGTAGGCTTTTTCTTTCTCGGTGCGAGGGATGAACTGCATTTGCGCGATGGTATCCCCCGCCTTGAGACCATTCTTCTCGGCAGTGGATCCTTCGATCACGCTTTGGACGACATTGGACGCCTTGTAAACCAACCCGGACCCGGGGAGTTCGAAACCCGACGGGGTGAACAGCGAGATTGTGTTGATGATTTGAAAGGTCTTTGGAACAGTCCACTTTAGAGTGATCTTTTGACTGGAACTCGCATCCGCCCCAAAACTTGCGTCTTCCGACTGCGATTCTGCATTCCCATTTTGCGGAGCTGCTGATTTCTTCTGCAACTCGAGATCGACTTCCTTACCCGCGAAGCTTGCGACTAAGAGAGGCAAGGTCAGGGCATCCTCGATCGGCTGTCCGTTGAACTTGACCAACTGATCTCCTGGCTCAGCACCTGCGGCCGCGGCGATCGAATCGATCGCGATCGCCGTGACTCCTTCGACGGCAAATCGAAGCCCAAAATTCTTGAGTCTGACCGGAGCGATGGGGACATCCACGGCTTTGGTATTACTATCGGCACTTCGCTGTACCTGCAGCGTCACCGTCTCGCTGGCCTTCGGATGAAGCAATTCCTCGAGTTGGTACCCCATCGGTATATCGCTGTAGGGATTGGTGCCGAGTTTTGTGCCATCAATGCCAACAATCACATCACCCGGTTCGAGCGCCCCGAGCTGTAGATCTTGTTCGCGGATATGACGATCAAACGCGAATTTCTTAGTCAGTTTGGTAGTGCTGGCTGCGCGGATCCCCAGGGTCAGCAACTTGATTTTTGCGTCAGGAGCCGAGTGTGCAGTTGTCCCTAGGATTTGCAAATAGGTTTGTTTACCATCCCGTTCGTACGCCACTTCTACCGGCGCCTTGGAATCGCGAATACCGCTAAGCGCAACTTTTTGGCGCATGTCGTTGAAGGAAAGTTGGTCGTCATTGACTGAGGCCACTTGTACGATCTTGTCCCCAGCTTGAATGCCGGATTTCCAAGCTGGATCGCCGGGGATAACCTCACCGATCACGGCGGGATCGTACGGAACCCCCAACTTGAACGCCAACGCAGCCATGAGCACGCCAAAAATGAGGTTCATGATCACGCCAGCGCTGATAATGATCATCCGTGCAAACACGGGCTTGGCCGGATACGACCGCGGATCGAGTTTGATTCGATTGGGGGCATCGGACGGTGCATCCGGATTCTCAGTGCGGATACGCTCAGCTTCCTCTTTGAGCCTTCGAGGATCGTCGTCTTGACCGAGCATCTTCACATACCCACCGAGTGGAATCATGCCGATACCGTACTCGGTTTCTCCCCATTGGAAGTGCAAGAGCTTGGAGGGGAGCTTCAAGGGCCCGATCTTGATGGGCACATCAAAGCCGACATAGAACTTTTCGCACTTTACACCGAACAATTTCGCGGCGAGGAAATGCCCCAGTTCGTGCACGAAAATGACGAACCCCAAGCCGAGCGCGACCAATAGGATGTTGTAAAGACGGCTGCTCCAGGTGGTTAACAAGGATGTTTCCGTCGCAGCGACGATCCATGTGGATAAATCCAAGCCAAGGGTTGAGAGAAGCAAATCAACAGGTTCTAGCATGGGATGTTTATCCAACGAAAAACTTCTTCGCGCGACCAACGATCCAAACGCATCAGTTCGTCCAGGGTCGGCGAAGGGGAATAGTCATGATGATCCAAAACGGACCGACAGATTTTAGCGATTTCGGTCAAACGAATCTTACGGTTCAAAAAAAGCTCTACTGCGGCTTCATTGGCTCCGTTCAGCACCGCGCCGGTGGTTCCACCCCGACGGGCAACCTCGAATCCCAGCTCCAAAGCCGGATAACGCTCCGGATCGACGGGGTACCACTCCATCTGATGGGGTTCCCGCCAGTCGATTTTATTGGCAGGCGAAGGAACACGATCAGGATAGGTAAGGGCATATTGGATGGGTAAACGCATGTCAGGTGGGCTGAGTTGACCGATTACCGACCCATCGCAAAACTCCACCATCGAATGGATTGTGGACTGGGGGTGGATTACCACGGTGATCTGCTCGGGCGTCAAATCGAAGAGCCATTTGGCCTCAATCACTTCAAGCGCTTTGTTCATCATCGTCGCCGAATCGACGGTGATCTTTCGCCCCATATTCCAAGTGGGATGGGCCAATGCATCCTCGACGGTTGCGTTATCCAGGTCGCGAACGGGCCATTTGCGCAGCGGACCGCCGCTCGCGGTCAGAATGATCCTCTGAACTTCAGATTTGCACTGTCCGCTTTGAATCGCTTGGAAGATCGCGCTGTGCTCACTGTCGATCGGCAGCAATTCAGCTCCGCTCGATCGAGCCGCAGTGATCAACAACTCTCCGGCCACGACAAGTGATTCTTTGTTGGCTAGACCTAATCGCTTTCCAGCAGACGCCGCAGCGAGAGACGATTCCAATCCAGCGCAGCCAACAATCGCCGCCACGACGATATCGATCTCGTCGGACACGATAGCTTCAATCAATCGCTCGGCACCAACCTCGCGGACCGTCTCCAAGGATCCCACTGTCCCGCTCAGCCCCACTGTCCCGCTCAGCCCCACTGTCCCGCTCAGCCACGCGTCCACTTCGGTATTGCGTGGCCCCGTTACGATAGCCCGTTTTGGACGGAACCGATCGCATTGCTCCTGAAACCGATCCAAACGCTGATGGCACGACAGAAGCGCTACGCGAAAGCGATTGGGCAAGTGCGATAGAACATCAAGCGTGGATTGGCCAATGCTGCCGGTGGCCCCCAACACGGCAACGTTCTGAACTTGATTCCGCTGATTTTTGGCCAACTGATTTTTGATTCCAGACATCAAGGATTCCAAGTAACGATGATTGGATCGTAAATCCAAAGTGTCTGTCGACAAACCCTTGCGGTGAGCGGCATGCCCGCATGCCCCCCTCTTTACCGTCAAAATCCGACTTAGGCAAAATCCGACCCGGGAAAACTACGAAATTCTAGGTACTCTCGGCGAAATCCTCAACGTCAAACCCTGCCCAACCGCTCTCAACGGCGCATAATTGCAAAGCCGGCTGGACCCGTGAAATCGGCTCGGTTTCCGCGGGTGTGATTTCGGAACGGGCGGGATGAGACACATCTCCCCCCAACCAACCATCGCGAGCATGCGTTATGGCGGACTGGGAGGACTGGGGGAGATTGTCAAAAACCCCTCGCCTCTTCGAAATCGCTAGGATTGCTCCTCCGGTGTTTCCGCATTGCTAGAATACCGCAACGCATTGCATGCCGGGGCTTCCGTAGCCTGGCATACCTCAACAAGAGTTAAAATTCGAACCGCCACAAGACCAAAGACACCTCGGAATGGCTGACGACCCCAAAAACGACAAACGCTCGAACTCTTCCAACAACAACCAGCAAGGCTCCTCGTGGCTCATGTACACGTTGCTGGGTGTTTTGGTATTGATGGCCGCCGTCAGTTTTGTCTCGTCGGCCTTGTTCCAAGAAATTCGGTACCCCGATCTGATCGAATTGATCGACGCATCGCAGTACGCGGATTCGTCCCAATCCCAACTTAAGGAAAACGCGAGCGGAAAGAAAACCATCACGGTCGATTCTGAAAAGTACGAACTAAGTGGATTGCGGGATGTCGCAGTCGACGAAAAGACGGTGACCGGAAAAGTCACCGTCGCAAAAATTGTCGACGGTAAACCGACCAATCCGCGAGAAACGACGTTCCAGTCGATCAAGGACAACTCCGAGAGCACCAATACCGAATTGAAGCAAAAGCTCAGTTCCGCAAACATCTCTTGGCGGAATTCCCCCGGCCAAAGCATGCTGACTCAGTTCTTTTGGTTTTTCTTCCTACCGATCTTTTTGGTCTCTTCGATCTTCCTTTTCTTCATGCGGAAAATGGGTGGCATCGGCTCTCCGATGCAGTTCGGACGATCGCGAGGAAAACTGTATGCACAGGAGGGCATCGGGGTCACGTTCAATGATGTGGCGGGGATCGACGAAGCTGTCGAAGAAGTACGAGAGATCGTGGACTTCCTCAAGCATCCTGAAAAATACCAACGGCTAGGCGGGCGAATCCCAAGGGGCGTCCTCTTGGTAGGCCCCCCAGGAACCGGAAAGACTCTTTTGGCAAAGGCCATTGCGGGAGAAGCCGGTGTCCCCTTCTTCTCTCTGTCCGGATCCGACTTCGTTGAAATGTTCGTCGGCGTTGGGGCCGCACGTGTGCGGGATATGTTTCAGCAAGCAGTCGCGAAGTCTCCGTGCATCATTTTTATCGATGAATTGGATGCGCTCGGTAAGAGCCGTGCGGGTAATGTCGTTGGCTCGCATGACGAGCGCGAACAAACACTCAACGCCCTGCTCGTTGAGATGGATGGTTTCGACCCTAACTCCGGGGTTATTGTTGTCGCTGCGACTAACCGGCCCGAAACCCTTGACCCTGCTTTGCTCCGTGCCGGCCGTTTTGATCGACACGTCTTGGTGGACCGACCCGACAAACAAGGCCGCGAAGACATTCTGAAGGTGCACGTCAAGAACGTAAAACTCGGTGCCGATGTCGAACTCAGACAGATCGCTGCCATAACCCCTGGATTCGTCGGTGCCGATTTGGCGAATCTCGTCAACGAAGCCGCACTACTTGCAGCACGCAAGGAAAAGAACACGGTCGGCCAAGACGAGTTCAACGAAGGGGTCGAGCGAGCGGCGGCCGGACTCGAAAAGAAAAAGCGAATCATGAACGAAGAGGAAAAGCTTCGTGTCGCGTATCACGAAGCTGGCCACGCGCTGGTTGCGTACTCCCTTCCCAACACCGATCCTGTCCATAAAGTCTCGATCATCCCTCGCGGCGTTGCTGCACTGGGTTACACCATGCAACGGCCCGAAGCCGACCGGTACTTGGTCACCCAACCGGAGCTCGAAGCCCAGATGCAAGTCCTCCTCGCTGGGACTCTGACCGAAGAAATCATTTTTCGCGATATCAGTACCGGAGCTTCCAACGATTTACAACGAGCAACAGATATCGCGCGCTCCATGGTGATGGACTACGGCATGAGCCGAATGGGGCGAGTGAACTACCGTGAAGGCAATCGTTCTGCATTTCTCGCGACGGGCGGAAACGAATCCTTTGGCCGCGATTATTCCGAACAAACGGCTCGGGAAATCGACCAGGAAGTGAAACGCTTGATCGATGAATCGTCTTCTCACGCTCGTTCGATCCTAACCGAACGCCGAACCGCCCTCGAAGCCCTCGCGCAGCGATTGATCGAGGTCGAGGTCGTCGATTCGGAAGACTTGAAGCGGATCATCGACTCCACCATCGGCGGCCCACGGGTCGTTCCGGGAACCGTGGCATCAAGCAACCCTGCGCCAGGGAACTCGTCCCAAAATCCACTCGCACCTGCGGGGCCCGCCACGCAAAACGGTAACCCTGGCACCAGCACTACGGAATCAGGAACCTAATTCCAATCGAATGACTAGTCTGTCCCCGACCGTCAGTATGCCTCAGGTCGCTTTCTTCGCTCCCGACTACAGCTTACACTAGGGTCCTCGCCAATTGCCGCACACCGGCGTTGGCTCCCACCTAGTTGTCCTCTCTACCGTCGCGAGCCCATCATCAACTCTTCTACTCCCTACAGCAATACTGCAGGTTCCGACAATCCGTACCAGGTCGCTGGTAAACCGGTGTTCGGAAAAGACCCTTTAGATTCAGCGCGGATTAAAGCGTACCTGCGACTGATCCCGATTCTCTTCATTTGCTACATCATCGCGTACATCGATCGCAACAATGTGGCCATCGCGAAACTGACCATGGAAGAGGACATGCCCCACTTCGATGCCAGCGTATTCGGATTCGGTGGGGGCATCTTCTTCCTCGGGTACTTTCTGCTCGAAATCCCAGGCTCACTCATCGTGGAGCGTTGGAGCGCTCGCAAGTGGATATGCCGAATCATGGTCACCTGGGGAATCCTAGCAGCGATGACCGCATTCGTAAAAACGCCGACACAGTTCTATTTGGTCCGATTCTTTCTAGGCATGGCCGAAGCTGGTTTCTTTCCAGGGGTTATTGTCTATCTAAGCCATTGGTTCCCTCAAAGAGACCGCGGCCGTGCCATCTCGTACTTTTTGATTGCCTCTCCGATCGCCATGATCATCGGGCCAGCCGTCTCGCAACTGTTTATCGATATAGGACGAACCGCCATCATCGACGGTGTTGAAGTGACCTATCCCACCTTGCTCGGATTCAAAGGTTGGCAGTGGATCTATATTTTCTGGGGGATACCCGCTGTTCTGGTTGGATTGTTCGTCCTCTTTGGACTCACGGATCGGCCACATCAAGCCGGATGGCTAACTCAAGAGGAAAAAGATGCCCTCGAATCAGAACTGAGCCGCGAGAAAGCAATGCATCATGCATCGAAACACATGTCGGTTCTCCAAGCACTGATGAATCCGAAAGTTGTCTTGTTGTCGTTGGCGTACTTCGGAATCGTGACCGCGAATTATGGTATCGAGTTGTTCTTACCCAGCGTGGTCAAGCAGTGGTATCCCGACCTCCAACCCGGGACCATCGCACTCCTGGTCATGATCCCATCGCTGCTGGTCATTCCCGGACAGCTGATCGTGGGCTGGACATCAGATCACTATCGCGAACGCCGATGGCACTCCGTCGTCCCGGTCGTCCTGGGTGCTATCTTCCTGGTCCTCGCCACGCAGACCCAAGGGATGCTCTGGGGAACCATTCTTTGCTTCACCATTGCAGCTGCTGGGATGAAATCGTACATGCCCGCGTTTTGGGCACTCCCGAGCTTGTTCTTGACCGCGTCGGCTGCTGCCGGGAGCGTGGGGATGATCAATTCCGTTGGTAATCTGGGTGGATTCCTCGGCCCTTATGTGATGGGATTCGTGCAATCGAAATTGGGATCCTATGAGTATGGACTCCTCTTCCTCGCACTTACCAGCACCCTCTCCGCAGCGCTGATCTCATTCCTCCCGTTGCGATTGGAATCGGATAAACCTTCCGAATAAGCTTTCGATCGGCGATCTCCCGCGGAGATGCATTTGACAGCGTTTCCCCGTGGCCTGATGCCGTAAAGGTGGTGATGGTGCCTTTGACTCACA
The DNA here is from genome assembly GCA_903930765.1 of uncultured Pirellula sp. Taxonomy (GTDB): domain Bacteria; phylum Planctomycetota; class Planctomycetia; order Pirellulales; family Pirellulaceae; genus JBKCUI01. The sequence continues at coordinate 17,299 of CAIYZV010000342.1, read as the reverse complement.
GTATTAGCCTGTTTCACACTTACGAGGAGCCAAATCACTTCCCTTCGATGATGAAACGATACGTCCCATTGGCTTGTCCAACGTCGAGCCCCTTGGATTACTTGTGATAAAATATTCAGTTTTTGCGTCAAGATCGGCTACGTTTAGTGCCTATTGGTTGTCCAATTGGACACTAGCAACCGAAGGTGCCCTATGGAAGACAAGCCGGCAAAAACAGTTCTACACGCTACTACCCAATACTCCCTTGTCGATGCCGATGATGAGTCGATGGGCATCGACCAGCCAGCCTCAAGTATTGAGCTGGATCTTTCCGACTTTTTGCTCGAAGGGAACGTATCCGGTTCGCCAACACGGATACTTAAGAATTGCCCTGCTGACGCTGCGATTCCAGCTTCGGAGGCCTCTGCCACAGCTCATCGGTCTGAAAAACCAAAAACCGAACGACGATGGCACTCAGATGACGGCAACCGTGTCGCGCAACGTAATTATTCCGCTCCAGAAGGGCCTGCATCTTTTCGCCCGTTCAACAACCGATATTGGATCGGTGAGGAAATTGGGAACGGCGGTATGGGTCTCGTTTATTTGGGCTGGGATTTGCAACTGCAGCGTCATGTAGCGATAAAGATCATCCGGGAGGATCAACGCGGTAACGAGCAGCACCTTCTTCGATTCCTACGCGAAGCCAGAATCGCGAGCCAGCTTCGCCATCCCGGCATCTTAGGAATCCATGATTTCGATGTCGAGCCCTCTGGCTCCGCATACATCATCATGGACCTGATCACTGGGAAAACAATGGGGCAAGCGATCGCGGAAACGATTGCTGATGAATCAAAACGGCAATCGATGCTTACGACGTTTTTCCAGATTTGTCAGGCCATGGCGTTTGCGCATGCCAATGGTGTCGTCCACCGCGATTTAAAACCTGCCAATATCATGGTGGGTGATTATGGGATCGCCACGGTCCTCGATTGGGGGTTGGCCAAAGTCCTTGGAACCAACGCAGCACTTTCCCAGGACTCCTACGAAGAACGACTCATCCCGATAGCTCAACCGACTATCGATGAGCCATTCGACGCTCCAAACGACAAATTCCACACCCTTTTTGGAACGGTCATGGGCACCCCGTATTATCTTGCCCCCGAACAAGCCCGAGGCGAGGCCGTAGATTACCGAGCGGATGTTTTTTCTCTCGGCGCTATTTTGTGCCACTTACTCACCGGCAATGCACCTTTCCAGGGAAGCAAGCTCTTCGAGGTCTACCAGAAAAGCGTCTCCGGGGACGTTTCCCATGCCTTCGAGCAACTGGACCGATGCGGTGCTCCAATACCGATTGTTCAATTAGCAAAGCGATGCTTGGATCCAGACGTTGACCGTCGGCCCGCGAACGCAAGCTGTTTAGTAGAAACCATGCGAGAGTATCTCGAATCCGGTCAGCGCAGAGCCGAGGAAGAGCTAGTCCGCTTCTTCGATTTATCCCTCGATCTCTTTTGCATCGCCAACACCCAAGGCTATTTTTGGCGGCTCAACGACAATTTCTCGCGGACCCTCGGCTACACGACCAAGGAACTTACCTCCAGGCCATTCATCGAGTTTGTCCATCCAGAGGATCAACCGGACACCATCAATGAGATAACAAAGTTATCTCGAGGCGAACCAACCATTCAGTTCATCAATCGTTACCGGCTCAAGGATGGTCGTTACATTCCTCTCGAGTGGACAGCCCGATCCGTAGAAGATGAAGGTGTGATCTACGCGGTAGCCCGAGATGTATCCGAACGCCTTCGGCTCGAGGAAGAGAAACGGCGTGTTGAAGCGGACTGTTTCCGGCTGTCGGAAATCGTCGATTCAGCCAGCGATGCGATCATAGGAAAGAATCTGGATGGATTGATTCAGAGCTGGAACTCTGGAGCTGAAAAACTATACGGCTACTCATCCGAAGAAATGATCGGACACCCCATCACGAAATTATTGCCATCCGACAGGCTTAATGAGGAGACCACCATCCTTAAGTTGATTCGCGAAGGAAGAAAGGTCGAACATTTTGAAACAGTTCGCGTCCATAAGTCGGGCGAACTCATCGACATCTCTGTCTGTATCTCACCGATTCGAGACCCATCCGGAAAAATTATCGGTGCATCCAAAATTGCGAGAAATATCGTAGCGCAAAAGAAACTCGAAACAGAACTCGAAAAGAGTCGGAATGCACTCGTTGAGTTTGCAGAAAATGCAAATGTCCCCCTTCATTGCGTTAACCAGGAGGGAACCATCGTTTGGGCGAATCACGCAGAACTGAACCTATTGGGTTACACAAACGAAGAGTACATTGGGCAACCGATTGCTAGGTTCCATGCGAATCAAGCGACGATCAACGATATCTTCAACCAGTTGACCCAAGGAAATGCTCTTACCGATTATCGTGCGCAACTCATCACCAAGAATGGCTCGATCAAGGATGTCTCGATCTACTCCAGCGCATTCCAAGAAAACGGCAAGTTAATCCATACTCGTTGCTTCACCATCGACTTGACACCTCTTCGTTGCGAGGAAAAATCCTCGACAACAATTTAAGTGAAGTGCCGCCCAACGGCTCGTTGCATGCTTTCCTGCCCCCATCTCGAGATTGCTATGGGCGAATCATTGCTAACCTCAAGACTCGGGCATCACCCTCAGCACTCTCCCATGCAATTGCAAGGGAGCCTTGTGGGTTGAGCGACGAGGCTATCACGGGGTCCCATGCATTCGTAGCAATAACCTCCGGTGCTGGCTCATTTGGACGCAGTAACAATGCGTCCCCGCCTCGTTTTGCAAGCCAGACGACCCAAGGACGGTTGCTCGCAACCGCAACCCACGGCTGTTCTCCCATCCCGAGCAGCTTTTCTTCTTTAGCTTTCCCTTGAGACAAATAGACCGTGTTATCCCGACGCCAAGCCGAATAGGGGTTTTCCCCATCGACCGCGATCGATCCCCCATCCATTGGGCATATCCCCAACGACCATTCCCCCAACCCCTGCTTCGAAACCGATTTGAAGCTTGCGCCTCGATCGTCGGAAACAGAGACGTAGATATCCCGTTTACCCGCGATCGAGTTTCGCCACTGCACGTAAATTCGACCTTGGCGATCAATCGCTACGCTTGGATTACAGCATTCGCAGATGCTACCGCTGGGTGATTTGTAAACCAACCGATTCGCGGACCATGATTCTCCTCCGTCGGTGGAAATCGAAGCCATCAGTTCGGTCGAGCGATTCCGAAGATCGAGCCAAACGCAGCACACCAAACCATCTGGCCCTGAAGCCATCGCATGGAGCCCCTCACGAGCCGAACCTTCTACGTCGTTCACACGAACAGGGCTTGTCCAAGTTCGCCCACCATCAACAGAACACCGCGTCAAAATATCTCCATCGCGCCCTTTGCCAACCTCGCCACCAATCGCAGAAATACAGATTGTTCCCTTGGACACAGTGATCCGCGGCCCGCGTCGCATCCCGAGCGACATCACTTTCGCAAAGCCCAAATCGACCGGTTCGCTAAACTGCTTTCCTCCATCGTCCGATCGGATGTACAGCACCCGATTACCCGCCCCAAAAGTTACATGGATTGCATCATTAACGTCGATCGCTAACTGTGGCTGCATAGGGGCGGCAGGCATCGTGCCCCTCGCAATCTCCACCGATGGGATACTCGGGATCTGGGCATGCAACGTTGGCTTACCCAAACCGATATGCTCCGCAATCAATCCAAAAAACCCGAGCACGAGTAGCCCGCCCAACCGCGGCATTCTCGTCTTTACTGCCGATACATACCCACTCCAAGTGCAACCATCCAAGATAGATACCTCATTGCCAGCGTCAATAATCCGATCGCCACGATCCTACCTAGGGTCGTTTTTGCCATCAAGCGACCGACATTCTAACCAAATCTGAGCGATACGATCTTTGATAAGCTCCATAAGCTCAGTAAGCTCCATAGGGCCAATAAGTCCAATAGGAAACGACCTAGTGCGAGAGGTAGGAACGCCGAGTGCAATCCTGATCGGCTCGTGTACAATTACAAGTAAATGAACACCGGCGACATATCGTCGCGACACTCCGGATCCTCCATTCCCGCTAGCCCCCACCGAATGCACGCTTTCTGGATGATTGAGAATCGACCTTTCAAAACGGCTCTTGCTGGCATGCTGCTCTCAGCCTCGATTGCGGCATCGCAATGCTTTGGCCAAAACACGTTGCCCACCGAGCGTATTGAGGATGTGGATTTCTTCGAAACGCGCATCCGCCCTCTGCTGATAGCTCATTGTTTAGAGTGCCATTCGGATGCATCGGCAAAGACGAGCGGTGGATTGGCCTTGGATACCCGCCAAGGCTGGCAGCGGGGGAGCGATAGCGGGCAAGTGATCGTTCCTGGGAAACCCGATGAGAGCCTATTGATCGCCGCCATTCGGCGTCATGAAGGTGTCAGCGCGATGCCGCCTGATGAAGGGGGAAAACCTCTTTCCCAGCAAGAAATCGAAGACTTAGTGACTTGGATTTCGCGAGGCGCAGCAGATCCACGCACCCGCTCCGAACACGTGGCAGGCATGTCCTTGGCGACGGCGAAATCATGGTGGGCCTTCCAACCGTTAGCGCATCCGGTACCACCTGCCATCGCGAATCCGGACCTCGCTTTCAATCCGATCGACAACTTCATCGTGAAACAACTCGCGGACCACGGCATCGAGCCTTTAGCGGTTGTCGACAAACGAACTTGGATTCGCAGAGCGACGCTGGACCTAACGGGACTCGTTCCGACGAGCGAAGAAATCGAATCGTTTCTCAACGATCCAACGGACGAGGCGTTTGCTACCGTGATCGATCGACTACTCGCATCACCAGCCTATGGTGAACGGTGGGGACGGCATTGGCTGGATGTGGCGCGGTACGCAGACACCGCCGGGGATGGGGCCGATTACCCTGTTCGCGAGGCATCGAAATACCGTGACTGGGTTGTCCGAGCGTTCCAATCCAACATGCCATGGAACGAGTTCTTACGTCAGCAAATCGCAGGAGATATCTATGCCAAGGAGCACCCGGATTCTCACTACGCAGATCTAGTCACCGCGACCGGGTTCTTGGCGATTGGCAAGCGGTATGGCTATAGTCCATCTCCCGATTTCCAGCATCTCGATTTTGCAGATGTGATCGATTCCGTAGGACGCTCGGTACTCGGACTTTCTCTAGGATGCGCAAGGTGCCACGATCACAAGTACGATCCGATCACCATCAAGGACTATTATGGTCTCTACGGAATACTTCAGAGTACCCAGTGGGCATTCCCAGGTGGCGAAGAACATAAACGTCCTGCAAATTTCCCGCCATTGATTCCACCCCTAGAGGTCCAGGAACGCGAACGCATCCAAGCGGAGCGACTCAAGGAAATCGATCAGAAGATTTCCGAAAACCAGTTGTCGCGATTAGCAATCGATCCGAGATTTCGAGCGGGTGGGATCGACCTCGATCTGGAATCCCAGGAGTTGGAAAAGCCCCCCGGTAAACCGTGGTTATCCGCTGGCCCCAACGCCGTTTGTACACCCGCCCAGAGTCCCTTTCACCCTATTTTCGGCGAAGGCACACGCGGCGTGCGGCTTGGCCATGGAACGCCCCATGAAGGACTTCGCTACGTATTCGAAAAGCGCGTGACTCCTGCCGATGGCAACACCATCCACTTTGCGATCGATTTCCGCCCATTGAGCTCGAGCACAGGCAATTCAACCTCTTCGGAAAAAGTGGCTGTATCCGATCAAGGCTCCTGTAGGTTCTACCTTGGACGTGGCGTCATCGAATCGACGGCGATCGAATGCAGTATCTCCGGCAACGAGTTTGCCATCAAGGAAAACAACGCGTGGCGAGTTGTCGCTCCACTCGAACCCGACCGCTGGTATCACCTCCAACTATCGATCGATCGCGAGAGAAAAACGATTTCTGGCACTCTCGAATCGTCCGACCAAAGTTTCTCTATCGATCGTATTCCGGTCCCATCAGCATGGGATGGAGTCCTCGACACATTTATTTGCGACGGTTTTGGGCACCGCGAAGGTCCGGTCATCGCCCGAGATCTCGATAACCTCGCACTGCAAACGACTCCACTTCCTCGCAAAGGAGACGCACCTCTGCCACGGATCGTTGAATCGCCGGAGTCAAAGACTCGATTGGCAGATCTCGATCAACAACTAGCCCAACTCAATCAAGAGCGTGCGCGATTACTGGCTTCGGGAATCTATCCCGTGGCGTATGGCGTCAGCGATGGAAAACCCGTTGACGCGAAAATCCAGCTACGTGGGGAACCCGATAAATTGTCGGAGGTTGTACCGCGCCGATTCCTTGAAATATTCGGCGGCTCTCCCATCGCCCATGCGGAATCCGAGAGCGGTCGAAGGGATCTGGCGAATTGGTTAGCCGGCTCATCCAATCCCTTGACGCCACGCGTCTGGGTCAATCGAGTTTGGCATTGGCATTTCGGCCGGGGCCTCGTGGCGACGACAAGTGATTTCGGCGCGCGAGGCGAACTGCCAACGCATCCGGAGTTGCTCGATTGGCTTGCCAGCGAGTTTGTTGCTTCCGGGTGGGACGTCCACGCGTTACACCGAACGATCATGCTTTCGAGAACCTATCGCCTATCCAGTGCCACGCACTCCGAAGGGAGCCAAACGAGGTCGATCGCCCATGCGAGCGAAATCGATCCCGGCAATCGCAATCTATGGCGGTTCGCGCGCAGACCATTGGATGCGGAATCGATCCGAGATTGCATGCTCCAGGTAAGCGGCCTTCTCGATCCAAGGATCCCAACAGAACATCCGTTCCCTCCTGTGGATAGCTGGGCGTTCACGATTCATAACCCGTTCCACGCCGTCTATGACAGCGATCATCGCTCCATTTACTTGATGAGCCAACGCAATCGACGGCATCCCTACCTTTCCCTCTTCGACAGCGCGGATCCTAATCTCAGCGTTGCGGAAAGATCGTCTACGACCACCCCGACACAATCGTTGTTTTTGATGAACTCCCCTTTTGTGCATAGGGTCTCTGCAGCATTTGCCAAGCAAATCCTCGCTCGCTCCGAAGACCAATCGAGCCGCATTCGTTGGGTTTATGAAAAGGCCTTAGGTCGCAGCGCAACCGATCGTGACATCGATCGCGGATTGCAATTTATTGAAAACTATCGTGGAGCAAATGGCCAATTCGATTCCGATGCCGCCTGGTCTGCTTATGCGAGAGTCTTACTGACGAGCAACCTCTTTCTTTTCTTGGAGTAGCTCAATAATGCAAATACCGAACCTACAGGGATGTCATGACGAACCTATTCCCGCCGCCAGTTCCCATAAAAAGCTTCTATCGCGACGAGCATTCACCGGTCGCGGGCTAGCTGGGATCGCAACAACGAGTCTTCTTGCTGGTTCGCTAGGTGCCGATGGAATTACAGAAAGGATCGCTGAGGGGATCAATCCGCTTGCGCCTCACGCAGGGCATTTTCCGCCGACTGCGGATCGGGTGATCTTCATCTATTCGACGGGTGGCGTTTCGCACGTTGATACATGGGATCACAAACCGCAACTGACGGCCGATCATGGAAAGAAGATTACCGCGTCGCGATGGTTGAACAAGCCCGGTGCGTTTGAACGATTTCTGATCAAGTCCCGATGGTCGTTCCAGCAGTACGGGCAATCCGGGATCTGGGCTAGCCAACTCTTTCCGCATCTTGGGAGCATCGCGGATGATCTTTGCATTTTGAATGCGATGCACTGCGATAGCGATGGGCATGATAAAGGAACCTTAGCGGCACACACGGGCTCTGCACAATTTGCCCGGCCCAGTCACGGTGCATGGGTCAGCTATGGGCTAGGAACCATCAATCAAAACCTCCCATCGTTCGTCGTCCTGGCACCGCATGCACCGTATGCGGGAGCTCAAACGTGGGGGAGTGATTTTCTACCTGGATGCCATCAAGGTACCCACGTGATCCCTGGCAAAGTCCCTCTTCCGAACTTGACACCGCAATCGGTCTCCCTGGAACGCCAGCGAATGGAGCTCGATTTGCTCGCGCAGATCAATCGGGAGCAGGAAACCGAAAGCCCCCTCGATACCGCCCTTGAAGCACGTATCCGTTCGTTTGAAACCGCGTTCGGGATGCAGCGAGAGGCCCCGGAAGCCTTTGACCTAAGCAGCGAATCGCCGGAGACACTCCGTCTTTATGGGCTGGAGGCGGGCGCCACCTCCGGCTTTGGTTGGCAATGCATCATCGCTCGACGGTTGGCGGAACGTGGCGTACGGTTCCTCGAATTGATCGACACGGGCTCCAACAGCGCCGAAAACTGGGATTCGCACGGCAACATGGCCGATCACGAGAAACTGGCCAAAGCGATCGACCAGCCGATTTCGGGTTTGATCACCGATCTAAAGCGCCGAGGAATGCTCGACCGTACATTGGTGGTTTGGACCACCGAGTTTGGACGCACATCTTTTCACCAAACGGCAGATCATCCTGGGCGTGAACACCACAATCTCGTCTTCACCTCTTGGATGGCGGGGGGTGGTATTCGACGAGGATTCGTGCATGGGAAATCGGACGAGCATGGCATCCTTCCGGCGGAAGGCGCTGTCCACACGCACGACCTGCATGCGACCATGCTGCACTGCCTGGGACTCGATCACGAGCGTTTGACGTACCGCCATGCCGGTCGGGATTACCGTCTCACCGATGTCGCGGGAAAAGTGGTTCGTGAGATACTTGCGTGATTAATTCCCGTGCTCAACGGAGGGGCTCGCAAGCCCTTTTTTGAAAATCAATTTCCGCCGATCAATCCGTGTCGCATCGCATACTGAACCAAGTCTGCCGATGTTGCCAGCTTCAAAATCGACATGATTCGCGCTTTGTGGTTCTCTGCCGTACGGGACGAGATTCCAAGACATGCAGCGACTTCTTTGGCGGATTTACCTTCGGCGAACAATTGCAATACCTCCCGTTGTCGCGTCGTGAGCGATGGCTGTTCGGCAACCTCTACCGCCGGGTCGGTTGCGGGTGGCAAATGGCTGGCAATTTCACTGGAAACAAACGTGTGTCCATCCAGGGCCGCATTGATCGCGTGCAACAGTTCAGCGCTCGCCGAATGCTTCAACACAAAACCCGATGCACCAATTTGAATCGCTTTCGCTGCGTAAGTGATATCCTTGTGCATCGTCAAGAATACAACCTTTGCACGGCTGCCTTGTTTCTTTAGCCGTGATACCGCATCAAATCCATTGAGCAATGGCATCGTAATATCCGCCACGATCACATCCGGATCGAACTTGCCAGCCTGCTCGAGCAACGCTCTGCCGTCTTCAACAATCCCGACCAACTCAAACTCGGGCTCTAAAATGCCCTTTAATCCGTCCGATACAATCCTATGATCATCTGCGATCAGAACTTTCGCTCTCGACGTTGATGGCGTTGCTACTGGATGGACATTCACCATAAAACACCTTGGCTTGGAGAACGGGATTAAACAAGAAGCACGACTTCGGCGCCCTGCAATCCTCGGACGCGAGGGAAAGCAATTCACGCTGGGAAAGTTCAACCTGGGCCAAACCCCTGTCTTCGTATGGTACTCTCAATCCAACGTTTGCCAATGGTGACTCGATTTGCCATCATCGTTAAATTCGCGACAATACGTTGTGTTAACCGCGTGTAGTCGCACGGATACCAAATTCACCTAACAGCAGACTATCCCATCCCTTATCCCCCTTGAGATCTCAATACTATGCGATTCCTCCATACGGCGGACTGGCACCTAGGACGAACTATTGCTGGTTTTGATCTCCTCGACTCGCAAGCGTACACGCTCGATACCCTGCTGCAAATTGCCAAAGATGCAGAGGTTGACGCCATCGTGATGGCTGGTGACATCTACGATCGATCCGTACCGCCGGAAAAAGCGATTGAATTGCTTGACGATTACTTGATTCGACTGCGTCATGTCGCTCCGGTGTTGGCGATCGCTGGAAATCACGATAGCGGAAGTCGCATCGATTTCGGACGCCGATTGATGAAGGAGGCAGGGGTCCACTTATCAGGAACAGCCTGGGGTGGCGGGGAGCGGGTGGATTTGCACGACCAATTCGGTATGGTCGCTTTCCACCTGATGCCATTCGCACTACCGGTTGAAGTTCGCAGTGTGCTTGGTGATGACGCCATCCGTTCTCATGAAGATGCTACGAAAATCCGAATCGCGAATATGGATCGGAGTGGGACGCATCGTCACGTACTGATCGGCCATTTGTTTGCCCAAGGAGGACTTGAGACCCAAGACTCCGAGAGAGACATCGCAGTGGGGGGTGTTGCATCAGTCCCACCCTCCGTGTTCGATGGTTTTAACTACACGGCACTTGGGCATCTTCATCGGGCCCACCAAATTGAATCTGATTCTATTCGCTATAGCGGATCCATCTGCAGATACTCGTTCGCGGAGGAAATGCACCAAAAGAGCGTCAGTATCGTCAGCATCGCAGCGGACGGAACTGTGACTATCGAAGAAGTCACACTGCCACAGAAGTATGGCATGCGCACCTTGCGAGGGAGCCTTGAGCAAATCGAAAAGGACGCGACGCGCGACGATCGCCGCGACTTGGACCTCATCCGCGTGGTGGTTACCGACCATCCCATGGTTCCGAGTGCCCATGGGCGTCTCAAGGCGATCTATCCACATCTGCTTGAGTTTTCTCCTGAACTCCCTGAAACCGTCAGTTCGAGGGCGGACGGACCCGGAGGGACTCCGTCCGTTGACTCACTCAAGGCGATATCTCCCCAACAGCAATTGGAACTCTTCTTTCAAGACCGATTTCGCGAGCAAGTCAACTCAGCGCATCAACTTCTCGCGAACGCGTGCATGGAACAAGCCATCATGGAAAGGGAGCCTGCATGAGATTTGAAAGACTAACCATTCATGGATTTGGCCCATTTCCTAAAACCGAAACGATTGACTTTGGCAAACTGAGCTCTGCTGGACTGTTCTTGATCACCGGTCCGATTGGCGCTGGAAAGACCACGATGCTCGACGCGATTTGCTTCGCGTTGTACGGACAAACAACCGGAGAAGGACAAGCGAGCGGCGCGCTCGATGGTCGATCCGGAACAGAGCTTCGATGCTCCCGCTCAGCTCCGGAACACGAGACAAAAGTCGAATTGATTTTTCGCGTGAAAGATTCTTTTTTTAAGATCGAACGATCCCCGGAATACAGTCGTCCGAAGCGGCGTGGAGAAGGCACAACGCGAACTCCAGCCTCGGTTCATCTCTATCGCTGGGACTCCACGGCAACCTTTTCGCCTTCCGAATCGAATGAATTGTCCGCAGAGCATCTGAATTGGCAACCTATCTCCTCAAGGATCGCAGACGTCGCCTCGGAGGTCGAATCGATCACCGGATTCAATGCCGAGCAATTCCGTCGTGTCATTGTGATCCCTCAAGGTCGATTCCGCGATGTTTTGATTTCACCGCACGATGCACGCCAGGATCTGCTCAAGAAGATCTTCGGCACCGAAGTTTTTGAAAGGTTCTCCCTCAAAACCATGGAGTGCGAACAGCGAAGGAAAGCCGCGTGGATGGACCACCAACGCTCCTTCGAAGATCTCCTCGCGCAGTTCCCGTGGACAAACGGTTTAACCAGCGAGGAAATTCAAACTCGGATCGATGCGGATCTGCAATCGGCACAGGAGCAACTCGCGGTCGCAGAAACCCAGAAGAATGACTGGGCGTCGAAACTGGCCGAATCCAACCGAGCCCTTGGAGCGGCTCAAGCGATCGTACGGCTTTGCGATTCGATCCGGCTCGAGGAGACAAAACTGCAAAAGGCGGAAGGCGAACTGAGAGAGCTAGAACGTATCCGACCAGAATGGGAAAACGCTAAAGCAGCAGCATTGGTTGCTGACAAACTAAGCCGTTTCCGAACCCTGGAACGCCAGCAGCAACAAGATGCCGCTGCACTCGAAACGCTTGTCACCCGCTCGACCGAGGTGAACCTGCACTCAGGAAATAAACAATTGGCCCTTCAAAAGGCCAATCAAGAGTTCGAGAGCGTTGGTGAAATCAACCTTCGCCTTGGTCAAATCGCTGAAAGGGAACAGCAGGTTCAGCAGGACAAAAAACGCTGGGTGAACGCAGAACAAGCCGTCGAAAGAGCGAAGGCTAACGCCGCGAAAACGACCCAGGAATGGGACAATCTGCAAAGGCAACTTCCTAATGCAGAAAAATCGCTCGCGGAGTCCAAACATAAATACGAAGCCGCGATGGCTCGATTTCACGCAGGAAGCGCTGCTCGATTGGCAGCGACGCTCGCCTCCGGAGACGCATGCCCCGTTTGCGGTAGCCATGAGCACCCCAATCCAGCGATTTCCACGGAGCGCATACCAAGTGAAGATGCATTGAAGCTCCTCCAGGACGCCATGAACTGCGCGAACGAGGAACTGCAACGACTGTCATTGGCACTCGCGACCACCCGTGAGCAGGAACGGAACTGCCAACACACAGTGGTCGCTGCCCAAGAGACACTGTCCGAAACACCGCTACCAATTGATATCTCAGAGCTGCTCCGTGAAGCTCAAACGCTGAAATCACATCGCGATGGGATCATTAAAGCCAAAGATTTAGCCGAACGCGAAGCGCGTGCAGCTTCCGAACAATCGAACCGAGTTGAATTGGAAATCGCCCAGAAAAAGGCCACCATCGCAACCCTTCAATCGCAATCAACCATCGCCCGCAATGATTTGGATTCCGCTTTATCGGTGTCGTCCCTGAAAACAGAAGCTGCGGTCGATGCGGCAACGCGCGAGCCCCAATGGATTTCCAAAATCGACCAGGAACTTGCCAACGCCACCCAGGCTCTCCAATCGGCAACCTCAAGCCTCGATGCATTGCGATCAACTCTCGGCGATCGAAAACAACCCGACATGCAACAACTGCAGGCCAATCACGCGAGCATCGGATCGGCATTGCTGGAAGTCGAAAAAACCAACGCGGCTGCCAAGCTATTGCGAGACTCACTTTCGACTTTCAAAAACCAATATGCGTTGCGATACCAACAAAAATTAGGGTCCGAGCAAGAGTACCAAACAGCGCTTATGCTATCCCAAATGGTAAACGGGAAAATGCCAGGAGGCGACCGTGTATCACTCCACTCGTGGGTCCTCGCATCGGTGATGGAACAAGTCCTCGCGCAGGCCACCAATATTCTTCGACATATGACTCGAGGAAGATACGAATTGATCCGTTCGACGATTACAACCGGTGGAACGGGCCAAAAGGGATTGGAAATCGCCGTTTCAGATACGTGGAATGGAACCACACGGCCAGCTAGGACACTTTCAGGGGGTGAAACATTTCTAGCATCGTTGGCGTTGTCATTGGCCCTGGCACAAACAGCAGCCGCCTACCAAGGAGGACGGCCTCTCGAAACCGTTTTCATCGATGAAGGCTTTGGTTCGCTCGATGCAGAGAGCCTCGAAGCTGCCGTATCGGCACTTACTTCGCTGCGCGAACAAGGCCGCGTGGTAGGGATCATCTCGCATGTCGAGGAAATGCGACGCACCATCGGAACCCAACTGCGGTTCACACGAATCGGCGAAACCGTACAAACCGAAATTATTGGTTGATCGATTCGCCGGTGCCGACAGTTTCAATCGTTTCCTCACCCACTGAAATGAGCGAATCGTCAGTCAACGCCTCACGAGGATCCGGTTTGTCCGTTGGGGAGCCAGCCAGCTCCGAGTTCATTTCAGGCAGCGACGCATGCAGAGCAAGAATTCGTTTCAACTCAGCGAATGCGCTCGGGTGACGCAACAAGCCGTTATGCGTCGTCGCCGCCCGCACTTCGCTTTCCGATCGCTTGTGAACAGCACTGTCTATGGACACCACTCCATCGGAGCGACCATGACCAACCAACATATTCCCAGTTCCCAGGATCGTATGCACAGGAACCTGTTCGCTTAGCCGCAAAGAATCGATCGCAGCGAGAAACGGCTGGTTCGGATCGAGCATCTCAATACTGTTTGGAAAACCGGTGGACACGGTGTCTTTGAAGGCGCCTGGATTGCATTCCAAGAGTCGTTCCATACTTCGATCCGATGCCACAACGAGTCCACTCGCCAATTGCCCAATTCCACGACTGGCAGTGCGACTTCCTTGATGAGGAGTCGCGATGAACACGACTCGACTGGCCATCGGATGGGGATCGAAAAACAATCGCTCCGAGAGCCGCGATTTCATCTCTGGGGTGGTTCGAAGGGTTTCAAGGGGTACATTCGCGATCGCATCCCACACTTGCTCATCGCTGTACGAGATCAGCAACTTCGAAATCAATCCCCCCATGCTGTGCCCAACCACGACACCTTGTTGCAAGAATGGATTCTCGTGCTCTGGGTCGTACTTGGCTTGCACTTTCTCGAGTTGACTTCTCAACGCATAGGCCGACCGGATAAATGGAGCCCCAGTGGAGTACTTGAACGCCCAGATCTGGTACGTGTCCGTGATCCCAGGTGTTGCCCGCAATTCGTTGTAAATGTCTGTCCATGCATCCGGACTAGAGAGGAGACCGTGGACCAGGATGAGCGGAATTTTGTCCGCTTGAAATGGCTCGGTGAAGTAAAGGTACGATGGTTCGCTAGGTTGATCCGGCCGCAAAAAATCCTGGAGTCGCGTTTGTGGATGATGATGCAGTGCATACGCAACGCTTGCCGTTAAGTCATGGGACAATCGACAATGGCGACCATCGATGCATACCGTGCGTACGACTAATGGGTTGTAAAGAGTGAGGGTTGGCCCATCGGGATGCAAAATCGCAGTCGCGGCAAAACATGAGGTATCAGGAAGGAAATCGGTTTCATGGGGGGCTTTGGATGGCTTGCGCCGGATCACGATCACCGGTACCCCAATCCCGGATTCCGAATAGCGATTGGTAATCGTGGAGGTCGAATACCTTCCGACAACCATCAGCTCCTGGAAATCGGACGAATCCCATGCGAATCCGTGGTACTCGATCGGGATGAGACGTTGCTCCCCGGCAGAATGGATGGTCAAACCTTGGCTTGGAACCAATCGCTTGTGTTTCTGTCCTTCATAGATGAGCCTTGCCAAGCTTCCATTGTAGCTACGAATCGCTGCGGAACTTCTAGGATCACTTTCGGTTGCGTCAGACGGGCTCTCAGCAAATGCTTGCCAGTTCCAAAGGGCCGACGCGCTGAATCCATCAACGCATTCTGGATTTTGAAAAAATGCTTGATGCTCGGCATCTCGAAATCGTTGCGATGCCATCCCCAGCCAATCGATTTGGTCCGGTTCCAGCCCTTTGCCCATAAGATGAGCGCGAATCGGGTGCACCGATTTGTGGTCGACCAAACCGTGCTTGCCACCATCCATCCAATACGACTTCAGTCGCAACTGGCTACACCCCAGTCCCAAGCTGATAACGGCAATTCCGAATAGAAATCGGCTAAGATACATATCGCCACGGATGGTTAGCCAGAAAGTACACCCCCCACGGGCAACCTCGCTGGATCAGTAGAGCTGCGAATACGCATCCATGCGATCAAAGAACGAGCTTCCAAGAAGACTCAACATTCCGTGATCGGCATCGAACGCGAGACAGCTCACAAAAACGGAAACGAATCGATTATTCCGAGGATCCCGTTTTTGATTCCTCACCTAGGAAACAAATACTCCCGGCCGCGGTTCGCGAATCATACTGCTTTGTTGGCCTTGGCCTTCTTTGCGTTGGGCTTCGCAGGCTCATCCTTTTCTGTCGGTTCGGCCTGCTGTGTATTCCAGGCGTCAAATAGCTTCTGTAGCTCCAAAACGCGATCGGGGTCCCTCGATGCGAGATTGTTCCGCTCACCGACGTCCTCCGCTAGGTTGTAGAGCTCGGGGCTTCCTGATCCTCCCCTCGAAACTACCAATTTCCAATCGCCATGCCGAACTGCCCATTGTTCTCCAAAACGCCAATACATGGTGTTGTGAGGGCGATTGGAGTCGTCGCCTCGCAGGAATGGGACTAAGTCCACACCATCGATCGATTCACTCGATGCGACAGGCGCCCCTAAGGCCGCCATGCACGTTGGGAGTACATCGAGATTCATCACTGGGAATTCATAGGTTTTGCCGGCGGGAAGATGACCTTTCCATTGCACGAAAAAAGGAACGCGAGGGCCACCCTCGAAGGTAGTCATTTTGAAACCCCTCAACGGATCATTGCGAGAGGTTGTGGCTTGGGTAGGTCCCCCGTTGTCGGCAATGAAGAAGACGAGTGTATTTTCTTCCTGTTGGATCGATCGAATCTTTTCTAACACCTGTCCAATCGCGTCGTCCATGCCCGCCATCATCGCGGCGAACATCCTTCGTTTTTCATTCGCTATATCGGGAAAACGGTCAAGATACTTCTGGGGAGCTTGAAGCGGGGCATGCTGTGCGTTGAATGGCAAATACAAGAACCATGGTTTCGTTCGATTGCGTTCTAACCAATCCAAGGCACGCTCGGCATACTTCTCGGTGGTGTAGAACTCGGGGTCTTCGATGGGTGTGATCGAATCCGATACCTTCGTATCTATAAAATTGGTCGGATGGTAGAAGGGTGTATTTCCCAAAGTTCCAAAGAACTCATCAAAACCTCGTTGGGTCGGACGGTATTTCGGAAGATTTCCCAGGTGCCATTTCCCGATGGCCGCAGTTGCGTATCCCTCGCTCCGCAACCGGTCCGCAAGGGTTTTTTCGGAAAGAGATAGCCCATGCCTCCGAGTGATCGCGTTGAACTCATGCCCAAAACGAGTCGGGTACTTACCCGTTAGCAATCCCGCGCGTGAAGGACTGCAGTAGGTTGCTGCGACGTAGCCCTGGGTGCAACGCACACCGTTGAGGGCTATAGAATCGATGTTGGGTGTTGGAATGTCCTTGCATCCTTGGACACCCGTTTCACCGTACCCAAGATCATCGGCGTAAATCAGGAGGATATTCGGTTTGCCCCCTTCAGCAAATACCGCAGACGCCGCATTCAGACACAACCAGAATCCAATCCCAAAGACGATCCTCTGGAAGCGAATGGAACGTGAAACTCTTCGCGCAGTCGCAACAAATGAAAGCTGCATTGAAACACTCCGCACTGAATATAAATTTGCTGTCGGAACTGCATACTACCGATAACAAAACAAAAAATCCCTAGTCCTGCAAGACGACTCTCACTATATCAGATCACTAAGACCAAGGGATACATCCACGCCATGCACTCCACAACGCGCATCGAAAGAACCT
>CAIYZV010000341.1 GCA_903930765.1 uncultured Pirellula sp. | reverse complement strand
GAGGATCCTCATTGGATCCGAATGGGTGAGTCGATCGGCGAAGCGGTCGCAACAAAATCGCAAACTTCGACCGGAGACGAATAATGAGTTCCTCGATCCAAGGCAATCGCTCGATCCGACTTCGTTCCCTCGCATGGAAGCCCATTCTCCTGCTCGTCGCCATCGCTGCGTCGGACCAGTGGCCGAGCACCGCCTCGGCTCAGCTCATCGGAAACCGCACGGTCGGCAACGCGCCCGGAAACATCCAGCAAGCAGCCCCCGGCGGCAGGATCGGTGCGGGTTCGTTCACCGGCCCTTCTGCCAACAGCGGTCCCATCGGACCTGGCGGAATTAACCTCGGGACAACCCAAGGGGGAATTCAAAAGACCGGACGATTTGTCCGGGGCAACCGAGCACGAGGCGATTTCGTCGGCTCCAATCGAACCGAACTCGACGGATTCGTCGGTTCGGGTCAAGCTCTCGGCATCGGTCGAGTGGCGAGCGCCGTCGAGAACCTGAAGGTGGAAACGAAGGCCGCGCGGATCAATCGCCCGTTGCCACCTCAACCCAAAGCAGGGATGTATTACCCCCGGCTTTCGGTGGACCATTCGTCCCGAATCTCGCCCGAACCGATCCGAACGGTTCCGCTTCATGGGGAATTGCAAGCACGCCTTACAAAGATCGCAGGCGCCGACGCTCGTGTTCAACTCAATGGCAGGACAGCCATCATCGATCCCACATCCATCCCAGCGGGATCGATTGAATTGATTTCGACGTTGCTGAGCTTTGAACCTGGAATCGATCAAGTCGAAGTAGCGAATCAGACAGAAACCGACAACGTTTCGGACGCCGAGACCATTCCAAAACCATAGAGGTTTCCATAGCAGCCTGCGGCCAGCAACTCATCCGAGCCACGCGTGGGAGCAAGGTAGCTGCCAGTTGTTGCCCCCACCCTATCTTCTTTTTGGTTGGGGCAAAGCCCCAACGGATGGACGGGAACGCGCTGATCAACTAAGAATTTATTCGTCGGACTTGTACTCGTACTCAGCGCATCGGTACTCGTACTCGATGGCTGTTTCTGTATCTCTATCTCTCGACGATCGTGATGATCGTATTTCGCATCATCGAATCCACCGAGGAGCAGCGAGTACGATGACGAATACAATGACGAGTACAATCACGAGTACTAGTACCGTTCGCGATGCGGGCTGAGTACGAGGAAGAAAAGTAATAAAGCGCGCGCAAGCTTTATTATTACGCCAATACGGTTCGCGGTTGATCGGCGGTTGTTTGGCGCAGCACTTGGAGCATAAGCTCGATGCTTCGGGCCAAATCGGATTTCCGTAGTCCTGGCATATCGCGACCCGCATCCACGATCTGATCGAGTGTCAGCGGGAAGTGTGCGAAGCCAATCTGACATGATTTGCCGCGAGTCGCGTGCCAATGATGCGATAAGTACAGAATTGCATTGCACAAATAAGTCCCAGCATGGTACGAGATGCTGGCAGGTATTCCGCTCGCGTTCAACTCGGAACTCATCTTTTCATAAGGACACTCCGATCGATAACCAATCGGTGCACCTTCGATGATCGGCCCGAACATCTCGCCGGGTCGATGCGTTACCCCCGCGACGTTGATGGCGATCGTCTCCAATCGGATCGCGCAACTTCCGGGAGCTTGTCCCAAGTGGAGGATTGCATCAAACCCCATCTCCAGGTCCTTGCCCATACGCTCCGAAAGCGTGTCCAAATTCACCGGATAGCGTCGGGTAACCACGCCGTTTGGCACCCCGCGCGAACGCAGTAACTCCGTGAGCGCTTCCCAACTCGAATTGCTGCTCCAATGGTCATAAGGTTCGAAGGCTGTCAGCAGAATCTTCAAGGGTTATCCCCAGTGATTGAAAATAGTGTTCCCCCGCGATCCACGGGGCTCAGTGTGGAACCTTTTGCAACCTCCTTGCCGCAAGCGACGTAGGCCGCCGACAATTCAGCGGACTAGCCCAAAGTATAGTACTTAATTTCCTGCCGCCGAATTGTCCCCATTCTCGGGATTTCTACGTCACAAAACGACAGCGGCTCAGTCCCACAAATGCGAATCCGCTAGAATTCCGGCATTCGATGGGATAAAGTGGAGTTTGAAGGGATCCCCGCTGGCGGAGGTCCCACCTCGATCTACCCGCCTTGACCATAGGATTGCTCTGGATGGACCATCTTTCTTCCTCCCTGCTGACTCACTGGATAACCCTTCGTTTCCTGGGCACTCTCGCAACATCCCTCACCCTGTTCGTCACTCTCGAACCCGCCCTTATTAGCACGGCTTCTGGCCAAGACCTGTTTCCGGACAAAGCGTTGGAAGCCGCAGTACGCCGCGAAGTCTTTGAAAAGCGTTACAACGCGGAACCAATCACCGCAGACGATGTAAAAAACATTTCGCAAGTCGTCGGAAAAGGAAAGGGGATCAAAAGCCTCGAAGGATTGCAGCACTGCAAAGCCCTGATGAAGCTCGACCTCGAGAACAATGAGATCGCGGATCTCAATCCGATCCGCGAGCTAAAATTGCTCCAGTCGATCGATCTGGCAAACAACAAAATCCAATCGTTGGAGCCCCTCACCGGACTGGTTGCTGTCCAGTACTTGCACATCGCTAACAACGGGATCGAGGACATCGCGCCGCTGACCGGCATGGTCAAACTGCAATCCCTGTATGCGGCCGGCAACAAATTCAAAAAACTCGAACCGATCTTGCCTCTCAAGAAACTATGGACTCTCGATGTCGCCGGCAGCCCAATCGAGGACTTGAATACGATCGCTGAATTGAAAGGCTTGCAAACCGTAAACCTGAAAGGATGCAATGCCAAGTCGTTGGAGTTCACTAAATCGCTACGCGAACTGCGACTGCTCATCCTCAATGAAAACCCCAATGTCGATTTGACAGCACTCGCGGATGCCTGCGAAGCTGACGCTCAATCAGAACGTCGATTCGCACCCTTCTTGAGACTGTACCTCGACGAAGCCATCCTCAAGGATGAGAGCAAGAGCGCTGTCGTCGGACGATTGCGCACCGTTGGCGTTCGACTCAACCCACCGGTCCGATAAAAGCCTAGAACAGACGACGGCGGGGCCCGTGACACTTGACTATCCCCGCCCCACTCTCGAAGAATAAGACCACTGAAAATGAAGATGCTCTGGAGTCGCCCTGATAGGAGGCCTGAACTCAGGCCCGGAACGAGGACAATATTGGCATTTTCTCGATCTCAAGGAGGGTCTCGATGAACTTGGTACCAATAGATACCCGATTGCCCCGCATACCATCGTGGGCCAGCATGCCATCGTGGGCCTGTAGGGCTTCATTAAGCTGCATGGCAATCGCATTGAGCATTTGCTGGCATCAGGCTGGGATTGCACAAACCACCGGCAACCTCGCTCCTGCGTTTCGACCTCGCACCGATGCGATGGCCGTCCGAGATGCGGACAAGCTGCGCGAAGAACTGAAGCGAACTCGCGATTCTCGCGGACCCATCAATCCGCTCGGGGATTACGTCAAGCCACGTTCGGGCCGTACCTCAACGAACGCGGGTTTGTCAAAAAGTACGAGTGCGTCCAAAGAAACATCCAAAGCGCTCAGCGACGATGATGAAGCGAGCCAAGTGCCATCGCTGGGAGCTGAAGCACAATCCAGGCTCAAAGCAAACCCGCCGCAAGTCAGCTCGAGGGATCTGTCTGTCATTGGATTGCTGCCTCCATCCAAGATTCGGGATGCCGATGGCAACCCCATGTCGATCGCGATTGTCGATGATGGATTTCGCCCTGTGAACGCGATGCCTGCGTCGACGAGCTCACTCTCGACATCACCTAGCGTGAGGACCATCATTTCGGGGCCCGTTGTACCCGCAACGTGGGAGACCCCAGTCAATGCGTACTCAATCCCATCCTCGATGGTCCCGAACGAAATTCGGGCGTACCAAATCGACTCGGAAGCGATGACACAACCGACGCTTGGCGGACTCCCGTCCCTACCCGCATCACCGACTTACAATCCTGCCCCCACTTACTCAGCGCCGACGTATGCGCCAGCTCCAGCCACCGGCACGCTCAACAGTGGCATTACCAATCCGGTGCTTCCACCCGCGACGAACATACCCTCGGCTCCTACCACGATCTACGGTGGCGTACCTTCCGTCCCGATGGGTACCGTGCCGATGGGTACCGTGCCGATGGGTACCGTGCCGATGGGTACCGCCCCGTACGCAGGAGCTCCAACACCTTCGGTCGTACCGGGCGCGATGTTCCCGTCCGCTCCATTGGGTTCGATCCCTGCACCCATGATGCCGAGTACTGCCGCGCCGGTCACCGTGATGCCAGCTCCCCCAACCTATTTTGTACCCGGACCGCAAGGCCTCGTTCCAGGCGCGATGCCTTCGATGAACCCTGGTGCAACCTACGCACCGAACACCATGCCTTCCTACTCGAAATCGGGAACCTTCGTCAACAGCGCCCCATTCGTCAGTAAAGCGCCCGAAGCAATCGATGCCCGCTGGATGGTGTCTCCTGCGGTTTACAGCCAAGCCTACGGAGCCAATGCAAATTGTGCACCTGCTAGCGCAACCGCGATGCCGGGTTCAACAGTACCAGGCATGGGAACGGGGGCCATGGGATCGGGCGTCTATGGAGCACCTGCAGGAATGGTACCCAACACCGCGATGCCTACCGGTGTCTTTCCCGGTTCCGCAGTCGCGCCGACGATGAGTCCCACTCCCATTGCAACCACCTCACCGTTTACCTACACGCCTCCCGCCGCCATGCCCCCTCAAACCGTGTACGCCGCTTCGAACGGAGGTTACACACCTGTTGTCGGATTTGGTCAAGGCACCAATGCGCAGCTCGGCCGAGGCTTGTACGGCCAACCAACAGCCTACGTCGATGGCCAGCCGGTTCGCAATTTTCTCCGGTATGTCTTCCCATAGTGAGCACTCGCCGCACGTATCTGGATCATGCTGCCACGTCATGGCCTAAACCCGCACAAGTGGTACAGGCCTGTGTCGATTATCAAACGCAGGTAGGTGTTGCGGCTGGCCGTGGTGCTTATCGAAGCAGCGAACGCGCCGACCAAATCGTCGAAGATGCTCGCTCAGCAATCGCAGCATTGCTCGGCGCAAAGAATCCGACAACGATCTCGTTCACATCCAACGGTACGATGGCGCTGCACCTGGCCATTCACGGGTTCCTCCACGAGCTCGATCTTCGCAACACCCATGTCGTAACCACCTCGACGGAACACAACAGCGTGTTGCGACCTCTCGCTTCGCTGGAGAAACAACGAGGATTGCGATGGACCGCGGTTCCATGCGACCGTGGGGGCAACATCGACATCCATAAGCTTCGCGATGCGGTCGAGCCCTCCACGCGACTCATCATCGTCAATCATGCATCGAACGTAACGGGTGCTGTCCAAGACCTCGTCGCTATTTCGGAAATCTCTCGCCAAGCCGGTGCGAGCCTGTTGGTCGACGCGGCTCAAAGCCTCGGATTGATCGACATCGACGTCAACAATCCTCACATCGACATGCTCGCTGCTCCCGGCCACAAAGGACTTGGGGGAATGCTCGGAACCGGTATCCTCTACGTCCGTTCGGAACTCAGCCCAAAACTCCATTCACCGTGGATCGGAGGAACGGGGCATCACAGCGATCGCCTTGTCGATGATTTTCCGTGGTCGGAATCCGCAGAGTCAGGAAACCTTAACATCCCGGCGATTGCATCTCTCGGTGAAGGCGTGCGATGGCTTAGAGAGAATCACGACGCTGAAAAGCTGCGACTCTGGACAGACCGTTTGATCGACGCCGTCGAGCGTGAGAAACGGCTTCGATGGATTGGAAGCAAAGAGTCGCGAGGAGCACGGCAACCCTTGCAACGGGTGCCCGTGGTGAGTTGCACGCACGCCGATTTAAGTTGCCATGAAATGGCGATGTTGCTCGACACCACCCTCGGCATCGAAGCCCGCTCGGGGTTTCACTGCGCAGCGATGATCCATCGATATCTCGGTACCGAACACGGCGGAACTCTGCGCATGAGTCTCGGTCACACGTCCACCGACGCGGATGTCGACGCCGCGATCGAAGGGATCAAGCTCCTAGGGAGTTGTTAAGCTCGGAGAACCGTGACTACCAAAGTTTTATTGATTGGATCAG
>CAIYZV010000340.1 GCA_903930765.1 uncultured Pirellula sp. | reverse complement strand
TGGCTGGGTGAAAATCTGGGTGTAGAGTGCTTGTTGCTCCATTTGTGGCAACACCATCAACAGACCAGACCAACGGTTGATACCAACACGACCCACGTTCGGATCGGCGTCAGTACCGGTTCCGCCAGGTGCCGGACCGCCATAACCTGGAGGAAACTTCTTGTAAGCAGACTCATAATTCAAATACGCCAAACCGACTTGGCGAATGTTGTTGCTGCATGACATCCGTCGTGCAGCTTCCCGCGCGGCCTGGACCGCGGGTAGCAAGAGCCCCACCAGAATCCCGATGATCGCAATGACCACCAAGAGTTCTACAAGGGTGAAGCCGCGAGCATTCCTAAGCTTCATAAGAAACCCTTCGAAAAAAAATTTGAAAAGAACACACGAACCACTACGTGGCGATGATTGCCTTTAACACTATCCGCCGGATGAATACCGAGCAATAGTGTGGCGTTATAACCGTTAAATTTTTCGGAGATTTTCCAAAGGGCGAGGTCCAATGGCACCTAAAACGCCCTTTTGAGGCAGGAAATCGTACCGTTAAACGCATCGACCGGAATATTCCAGGCGGTACTTTACCCCGCAGGTTCGCCTTCCCCAAATGTCGGTCGCACCGGCTTGTCCGCCGAAGATTTTTCCCTTGAGCTTCGCTGGTTTGCTCCCTATTTTTCCCTCGCAGGATCCTATTGCTGCTGACCGTTACCGCCGAGGGAATTACTGCCGAGCGAGCATGAGGGCCGAAAGTCGTCCCGTGCCGCAACCGGGTGGCCGATGCCATTTTCAAGCGATCACGGGGAGACGCGTTTCAAATCCAGTTCGTAAAACCACAAATCATCGTTCGGGACGTCGAGCTTGATCTGGCTGAACCTGCCTTGGGCGTCAGCCACAAAGTGAGCCGAACCTGATTCGAACCAAGCAAACTTCTTTTGCCAGCGTATGGCAAAGGTGTCGTAGTGAAGATGCTCCAGATCGGCGACGAGCTCGGGATAAGGGAGCAATCGCAATCTCAGCTTGCCATCAACCACCTCGACTCGCGCATCACCGTACAAAGGGCATCGATAGTTCCCCGCGTAGCTTTCGAGCGGATGGCTGGGACGAGTATTCTCAGCAACTGGTGTCACCGATTTCTGAATCCGGGCTGCGAAATCGGCTCGCCCTTTCGCAAATGCCCGAAATCCTTCCTCGCTCCAGTCGCGTGAGGTTCCCCCGAGAAACTGATCGACAGCATGGTAGGTTATCGAATTGCCTATGCTGGTCATGCTGTTGGTCAATACGACGACGCCTAAGTTCTTCTCGGGCACCATGAGCACTTCCGAGTACATTCCATCGTACCCACCGCTATGCCCAACCAACTTCACCCCACGGTAATCCGAAAGGGACCAACCAAGTCCATACGCACGGAAATGGGTACTGGGCATCCGGGCAGAACGTCCTTTGGAAATCGGGATGATGGTGTGAGGCTGCCACATTTCGTAGCTCACCCCTTCACTAAACAATGGCTTGCCATCCTCAAGCTTCCCGTTTCGAAGTTGCATCCGCAACCATTGAGACATATCGGAGACGCTGGAGATTACTCCTCCGGCGGCCGCCATCGAATCCCAGTTCATCCATTCGATTCCCTCCGAATGATCGATGTACGTCTTGTGAGGGGTCGCGACATTTTGCATTCCCACCAGCGATGTTGTGGAAAGCCGAGTCCTCTCCATCTTTAATGGGTCTAAAATACGTTGCTGCACAAACTCAACCCAAGATTTTCCCGAAACCGTTGCGATCACCTCCCCTGCAGCGAGATACATCAAGTTGGAATAACCGAATTGCGACCGAAATGGACTCTCTGGCTTTAGATGAACCGAACGTTCCAAAATCTCTCGCGGCGAATAGGGCGTCCCCCACCAAAGCAGGTCACCGCTAAACGTGCCCAATCCACTCCTGTGGCAGAGCAAATCCCGAACTCGCAAATCGTTGGAGGCCA
>CAIYZV010000339.1 GCA_903930765.1 uncultured Pirellula sp. | reverse complement strand
TGGCTAGCAATATCTCGCCCGATCGATCGCGGCTCCCCGGAGTCGAATCGATGACCGATAGCGCTCCGTACACGGAGATCCGGATGAGATCGCTCGACGATCGACCAGGCATCCTGCGCTCCCTGATGGAGCAAGGGGAGGTCGAACATTTTGAAACAGCCCGACCGAGGCTCCACGATATCTTTGTCCGAATCGCCAAACCATCCCCGGAGCCATCCGCCAAAGAACAAGGAATCGATCGATCATGAACAAAATTTGGGTGGTCGCGTGTAGAGAATTCTGGGCAATGGTCGGAACGCGCGCTTTTTTGGCGACGCTGCTTACGATGCCGGTGCTGATGTTCGGCGGTCTGTTTCTGATGCCAACCCTCGACAAGATCTCCGGTGGCAGGGAACGCACCATCCGTATTGTGGATGGAACAGGCCGCATCGCGCCAACATTGGTTACCATGAAGTAGGAATTTCGGTGTAATTCACCCCGATTCGACGGCAATTCGGAAATTCATCTAACTTTGGTGTCAGATTGCGGCAGTGACCTGAGTTTAGGTTCCCAGGAGAGAATCATGACCGAATTCCCACAAACCCGACTAAGCCTGATCGCGCAAGTCCAATCCCCAGAGGATCGGGAAGCGTGGGATCAATTCGTGCTAATCTATCGCCCTATCGTCTATCGCATGGCACGTCGCCGGGGAATGCAGGACGCGGACGCGCAGGACTTGGTGCAGAGCGTGCTCATGCGCGTGGCCAGTTCCATCCATCGCTGGGAGAGGACGAACCCAGAAACCAAGTTTCGTCACTGGCTGCGGCGGGTCGCTCGCAACACGATATTAAGCGCTTTGTCTCGGCAGCCCAAAGACGCCGCCGTCGGAGGTTCCGAAATGCTTGATTTGCTTGCCGGCCATCCCAAGAACGAACAGCTTGTTGAGCAGGAGTTGGCGACCGAAACAATACGAGAACTATATCTTCATGCCGCCGCGGTTGTGAAAAAAGATGTTGATCCAGACACCTGGCGGGCATTCGAACTCACGGTGGTTGGCGAACAATCCTGTGAAGAGGCAGCAGCTCTGCTAGGGAAATCCGTGGGGGCTGTTTATGCAGCTCGAAGTCGCGTCATGCGAAGACTACGCGAACAGGTTACGTGCTTGCAGGAGAATGACCAATGAACTCGAAAGCCAACCGCTGCAACCTCCAGCGCATCGACGAATTCCTGAGGTCAGACCAAATTCAGATAGCCGACGCCGAGCTTGTCTCTCATCTGGATAGCTGTCGTGACTGCAGAGAGTACTTGGAACAGCAGGCTGCTGATGCCGAAAGTTGGAACCGAGCAGCCGACTTACTGCAGGAAACGGAATTCGACGTAGCCAGTTCCATCGAGTGCTCTGCTGGAGCAATCGACTTATTGCGTGAAAGCATTCCGACAGCAATCCAGAACGTTTTGGAAGCGCTCACCCCTTCGGAAGACCCTCATCGGCTCGGCCGACTGGACGGATATGAGATCACGGGTGTCGTCGGCGCGGGGGCTATGGGGGTCGTGCTGAAAGCCATCGACCCGGCGCTGGATCGGATTGTGGCGTTGAAGGTCATGGCTCCACACCTTGCCAGTAACGCTACGGCGCGAAAACGTTTTGAGCGGGAAGCCAAAGCTGCTGCTGCTGTACTGCATCCCAACGTGATTCCGATCTATGCCGTTTCCAGCGGCGGGGCAATACCTTACCTAGTGATGGCCTATATCCGTGGCGGTTCACTGCAAAAGCGGATCGATCGCGAGGGCGCAATGAACACTGGCGAAATTCTTCGAATCGGATCCCAGATTGCCGCAGGCTTGGCGGCCGCCCATGACCAAGGACTCGTGCATCGCGACATCAAACCAGAGAACATTATGCTGGGAGAAGGGGTCGAGCGAGTCACGCTGACCGACTTCGGTCTCGCTCGCAGTGTTGACGACGCCTCGGTCACCCAGCACGGGACTATCGCCGGAACTCCGCAGTACATGTCCCCCGAACAGGCTCGCGGTGAGTCCGTCGAGCAGGCAAGCGATCTCTTCAGCCTGGGGAGTGTTCTTTATACGCTTTGCACCGGCCGCGTTCCGTTTCGGGCGGAATCTTCTCACGGTGTGATGAGGAAGATCATCGATGAGGAACCGGTCCCGATCCGTCAACTGAACCCTGAGCATCCTGAATGGTTGTGTGACATTGTGGCAAAGCTCATGGCGAAGGACAAAGCAGCCCGCTTCACTTCGGCAAAGAATGTTCACGTCTTGCTTGAATCCTGTCTCAGTCACGTGCAACAACCTACAGTCATTAAGCTCCCCGAAATTGTTCGTGAGCTTTCTCGATCCAAATCGACTTCCTCACTTCCCCTCATCCTCGGAGTGAGCGCCATGGCTTTATGTTCGATTTTAGTTTTTTGGTTTAACGGTATGTTCGGACTTTTTGTCCAAGAGCCAGCGTCCGAACCAACGCCCCAAGCAACGTCCATTGTTGCGCAAGAAACAGCCGAAGATTCCTCCGCAGAAGCTCCGCTGACATGGAAAGCACTGACGGGAGAAGATGTTCCCGAGAACTATCCAACAGAACCGTTGCAAGCGATCGATGGATTAAACAAGTCAATTGGGAGCTGGGGATTTTCCGTCAAGGAATTGCGAAATGGCAAAGAAACTGATTTCGAGGCCGTCATGCACGTTCAGGGCGGATTCAGCAACGACACACTCTCTCTGGGAAGCATGCCTGTTTGGCAAATCAGCATCGAGTGGCCGGTCAACCAGCCCAAACAAGCCGTAAACTTTACACTCGTCCCCTCCTCCAAACCGGACGGAATTGAGTGGTTGTTGTTTTCCGCTTCATTAAGCGACGGGCTAAGGAGCACCAGTGCAAAACAGTTCTATAAAGGTGCGTGGGACACTCCGTCTCGTACACTGTCATGGACGCCCAAGCAACCTCCGTTGCCCAGTGCCGCATCCGGGCAAGATCAAAATGTGGCAGGTACCGAATTTCAATTGATCATCTCGAAGAATGGCGGACTCAACATCCAAAATCTTCAACTGAACGACTCTCTTGTAGTCTCGGGACGGTCGGTGGTTCGGATCGGAGAGTATGTCAAACCAATTACTGAACTACGGATTTTGCCAAATGGTTACAAAATGTTTTTCGCCAGCTCTCGCGAAGTGCTTCTGATTAACAAAGATAACGAAGGTGTTGCCGGGGCCCGTGTCGACAAAATAGGTTTCTCTGAGAACCTTATTTTTGGACTGATTACTGATCGCGGTAGTTCCGCCCTGAACTCGGTAGAGAAGGCTGTCGATACACCCGGCTATTTTTGGTTGGATTCAACGACTGGCGAAATCACTAAGGGATTAGAACTGGGCCCTTGGCAAGACGTTCTGAAAGCAAAAGGCGTTGACGAACCGCTTTTACTGGCCCCAGAACGCGTCGGCCCGAGACTGTAATGGCGTGTGAATGCAGGTCGGCTGATCTGCCGAGCGAAGCATTTCCTTAATCAAGCGAGAGGTGAAGACATGAGAAAAAGCGTAGGGACGATCGGAACGATACTTGTTGCGAGCCTGTTCGGTGCAACAGCACAGCAGGCACAACTCCTAGCAATGACTGAAGAAAATTGCTTGGCCACATGCCTTCAGGAAGGCACTGGAAAAACGTCTGGTGACGAATCCTCGCCGCTGTCAGCCGAATCAGTAAAGCGTTTAAAAGACATTGGAGCCGGCCAGTATCAGATTACGCCATCACGCGAGGATGTGTCGCTAGTGATACAGGCACTTCGTGATAACGATGTAACCATCAGCAGTTGGGCTTGCCTTGCTGTGGAAAAGATGGCCTCTAAGAAGCTATTCACACCGGAGGACACGAAAGTGCTCTGGGAAGGTCTTCGCCCGAAGCTGCGCAGCCAGAACGAGGACGCCAGCCAATGGTCCGCTCGTGGTTTGGGGGCGCTGTGCCTGGATACTGAAATCCTCTCGGGTGCGATTCTGGACGGGGCGTTCGAAGAGACATTGCTGCTGGTCAGCGACAACAACAAGGAGATGCGACGTCGCGGTGCGGTACTATCCCGTTATCTTGTGAAACGTCTCCCGAAGGACCGGCTTGAGAAACTCGTTCGAACGCTTATCACCAGTCCCCCAGTGGCAGCGGAGGATCAGAAAGGGATCGATCATTCAGAAGCACACATTAGCTGTTTAGTAACTCAATCTCTCATTTCTTCCGCATCCAGGATTGAAACGGAGTCGCTCGCAAACGAGATGGCATTGCGGCTGCTTGCCGAAAGCGATCCACCAACAGTGCTTGGTGAGCTTGGGAGATGGGAAGGGCTCGCTTATCTTGCGGGCAAAACTGACAAAGAGACGCGAGAACAGATCGTAAAGTCAATTTTAGCGGCGGTCGCTGATAAAAAGTTGATTTATAGCCGTACTTCGGGCGTGATTTCGCCGGTGAAACATCACGGCGCTGATGGGTTGGCAATCCTGTCGTCATTTCTGACGCTGCAAGAAATCGAAAGGGCCGAGCAGGCTATTCCACCCAAGCCGACTGGTGAAAAGAAGACGATTCACGATTCATTGGAACATTTTGCGTCGATGTATGGAGCGGCTAAGGAAGCGTTGGCAGTGCGGAAGTTGGAACTCCAGAAAAAGATGAAACCCGCGATACGAGTGGAAGAAGATCTCGCGTTCTTCGAAAAGAAATACAAGATGAAGATCACCGGCGTGAAACCCAAGGGTGAGTATTCCGACCCCGACCAGTTCTACTCCGCCATCGCCAAGGAGTTGGGAATTCCCGAGATCGCGTGG
>CAIYZV010000338.1 GCA_903930765.1 uncultured Pirellula sp. | reverse complement strand
TTGGCTGCATGATAAAAAAGACCGAAAAGAATCATTGGGTGAGGCTGGTATTGGCGGCTCGGTGCGAAAACCACGAAGGCTACAGTGTACGATTTATCGCAGCTTATTTTAACGAACGGTGAGGCCGATTGTTAATCGGCTCCCGTTTTAGTTAAACTAACCACAGGGCGACGGACCGTTTCGGTGAGTGCATTCGCATTGC
The DNA here is from genome assembly GCA_903930765.1 of uncultured Pirellula sp. Taxonomy (GTDB): domain Bacteria; phylum Planctomycetota; class Planctomycetia; order Pirellulales; family Pirellulaceae; genus JBKCUI01. The sequence goes on along the minus strand of CAIYZV010000338.1, from coordinate 4,945 downwards.
TTCGACCACCCGTGCTCCTCGCCCGACCAAGAATTACCCTCCCCATCAGGCATCTTACTGCCCCACCACAAGGACCCCCATCCATGGCTTTACACCGACCCAGTCGCCGCGATTTCCTCTACACCAGCGCCGGCGCCATCGCGCTTTCCAACGCGACGACAGGCATCGCCCGAACGCTGACATCCCCCTCGGACACACTGCGATTGGCGGGTATCGGGGTGGGAGGCATGGGAGGCGCAGATTTAGGGTCCCTCAGCTCCCACGCCAAAGTCGACGTCGTCGCGCTCTGCGATGTCGATGCAAACAATTTGGCTGCAGCCGGTGAAAAGCACCCCAAGGCGAAGCGGTTCTCCGACTTTCGCAAGATGTTTGATGAGATGGCCAACCAAATCGATGCGGTTCATGTTTCCACACCGGATCACACGCATGCGGCAGCGGCCATGACCGCGATGAACCATGGCAAGCACGTTTATTGCCAGAAGCCTTTGACGCACGACGTCTACGAATCGCGACAACTTCGCTTGGTCGCGGAAAAAACAAAACTTGTCACGCAGATGGGAACGCAAATCCATTCCGCAAGCCCCTACCGGACCGCGGTGAAGTTGGTCCAAAGCGGGATCATTGGAAAGATTCGTGAAACCCACTCTTGGAGCAATAAGACGTGGGGGTACGAAGGCCCCAATCCGGAACCAACGCCAATTCCCGAATCGCTGAATTGGGATTTGTGGCTCGGTACGGCAGCCGAGCGTCCTTTCTCGCAAGGCCATTTCCATCCCGGGAATTGGAGGCGATGGTACGACTACGGATGTGGGACCATGGGAGACATGGCGATCCATATCCTGGATCCTGTCTTCTCCGCGCTGAAGCTCGGGGCTCCGACGAAAATCATTTCAAGCAGTTCCGCAGCACCCAAGTACTCGTTCGGTATGCAGAACCATACGCGATACACCTTTCCAGCTTCCGAGTTCACGACGCCTGATTTCTTGCTGACCTGGAGCGACGGTGGAAAGATGCCTGATACGTCGTCATGGCCACTCGAAGGCGGACCGGAAGGGAAGCCGCTCGGTTTGCCCGATCAAGGCTCCATGTTCTTGGGAGAAAAAGGTGCCATTCTGCTCCCCCACGTCGCGATGCCTCTGTTGTTGCCACTGAAGCAATTCGCGGAAACCAAAATCGAAGCGGCTCCCGATGGTAATCACTATCACTTGTTCGTCGATGCATGTTTGGGTGGGGCACCAACAACGGCCCACTTCGGTTATGCCGGGCCATTGACCGAAGCAGTCTTGCTCGGAACGCTGGCGAATCGATTCCCCGGAGAAGAGTTGGCATGGAATCCGACAACGCTCAGCATTCCGAACCACCAACAAGCGAACTCGCTCCTGCGAAGAAACTACCGCAAGGGATTCGAGGTTTCCAACTTGTCCTGATCAGGCGGCATTGCACGCACGTGCAACCCTCGCCCCAAAAGCCTTTAGCAGCGCTTGCCATTTGGCTGTTGTGAGCAGTGCTTGCCATTTGGCTGTTGTGAGTAGCGCTTGCGCCAGGCCGGTGGTTTGGTGTTAGCAACAATCATCATCGCCGTTGTCGATGGTTCAACCGTTCCGAAAGTGACCGACGGCGAGCGCTACAGTCGCTCACTCTGGTCTGCCTAACAACGCACCGAACAACGATCCCACCGAACCATCTCCCCGCAGGTTTTTACCATTTCCTCCGGGGTTTTTACCATTTGCTCGCGGGTTTTTTCTAACCCGCGACGATGTCTAAAATCGGCTTGCCTGTAGAAATACGATGCGGCCGGTTCTCTCGATCCAAAAGCGTGTCATCAGGTGAGATTCCCATCTGATGCAAGATCGTCGCCGCGTAGTCTTGGGGTGAAACCGGATTGCGGCTGGGGTACGCTGCATGGCGATCGCTTTCGCCATACACCGCACCCTTGGCAATCCCACCACCCGCCAGGATCCCGCTATAGCAGTATGGCCAATGCTCGCGCCCTGCATTGGCGGCCGTGATCTGAGGCTTCCGGCCGAACTCGCCCACCCACGCAATGATCGTGTCGTCGAGCATCCCTCGGGCTTCGAGATCCTCAATCAACGCGGACAGAGCCGCATCGGCTGGCGGAATCAGGTCGTTCTTCAAGCGATTGAAGTTATTTCCGTGCGTGTCCCAAAAGTTTTGGCCGTCGTTGTGCCAATTGACCGAAACGAGAGACACACCATGCTCGATCAAGCGACGGGCCATCAGGACACATTGTCCATGGATATTGCGTCCATAGCGATCCCGCGTCTCCGAGGACTCTTGGCTCAAATCAAAGGCTCGCTTCACCTTTGGGCTCGAAAGCATTTCGAAGGCCTGGATCTGCTGATGGTTCAATGCACCCGTTTCGGCCACCCGATGGAACGACGATCGCTGCCCTTCGAGTATCTTCAACAGGTGTGAACGGGACTCCAACCGATCGAGCGTCATCTCCGCGGGAAGTGAAAACGCCTGCGGCTTCCATTCGGGATGATTCAAATCGCCTTGAAGTAACGCTCCACTGTAGGATGGGCCCAGCCACCCACCATGTTGTCCGGGGGCCTCGCCGCCGGGTGCCGCAGGATGGAATGCTTTCCAAGGCATCGCGACAAACGACGGAATGCCGTCCGTGTTAGGACGCAGTTTCGTGACCAAACCGCCCAGATGAGGCGAGTCCTTTTCGCTCGGTGGAGCGGCATCGCTCTTCAGCACGGGAGCCGGATTGCCGGTAAGCGTTGCATGGCCGCTGGATAGGTGCGCTGGATCGTCATGGGCCAACGATCGCAGGATCGTGAACCGGTCGGTCAGCTTGGATAGCTTGGAAAAATGCTCACAGATTTGAACCCCGGGAACCGCAGTCGAGATCGGCTTGAACTCACCACGTATCTCCGCCGGAGCATCCGGCTTCATGTCGAACGTATCCAGCTGGCTCGGGCCTCCCCACATGAACAAAAAAATGCAACGTTTCGCCCGGACAGGCAATGCCCCCGAGGAGACACCGAAGGCCGGGTTCAGCGAACGTTCAAGCCCGAGCCCAAGCATCGACAATGCGCCGGCCTGGAGAATCTGCCGTCGATTTCCGTTGAGAAACCGCTGAAATCCGGAGCAGTGCTGGAAGGGTTGTGTCACGTTGCTCGCAACCGAGGGGGGCAGGGTGGTGTTTTGGCGGGAGGCGTAACCTCAAGTATAGCACAGCCAACCGAGGGGGATAAACGCTGGTTTCCGAAATAATCGGCACCCAACGCCTCGCAACTTGATCCGCCGTTCCGCCTTAGCGTCGGTTTACGCTCCACCCCATCCGCCGATACGCAAATACTGCATCTCACTTCGCGGTCTTCAACTCATAGCAAACCGCTTCCTCCGCGTTGCGCAAAAACAACTTGGTACCAACCACCACCGGATGGTTCCATGTCTTCCCATCCATGGCTGGAATCTTTGCCAATTCCTCAAGCTTCTCCGGGTTGGCTCGCAGCAATACCAACTCCCCGCGTTCGCTAACGACCACGATCAAGCCCGAATCGGCCAGCAAAAACGCTTGGCCTTTCTCATAGCGTCCACCCTTCCATTTCCGCTTCCCATCCTTAAGGTCGATGCATGCAAAAATTGCATTGTCGAACCCATACGCATATCCATCGTGCACGACCATGTCATTGAAATCAGACTTCATGTCCTTGGATGTCCAGAGTTCTTTACCGGACAATTTGCCATCCGACTCGGAAATCTGAACCAATTGAGTGCCGCTCCCAAGTCCCGTTGGGATGAGGATTTTGTCCCCATCGACAACCTGTGGCTGAAGAGCTCGGTACCCTTGATGGGGCCAATCGTACTCAAGGATCTTCGCTCCGGATTTTGGTTCCCAGAAGTGAGCTCCTTGCTCGCTCAACAAACCGAGCATGGGCTTACTCATTAAAGTCACCATTTGGACCGTACCGTACGATTGAACGCCCGCCGCTGCCGACCAGACCAAACTCCCATCGTCGGTCTTGAAGGCTAACACGCCTTTATCTCCCGTCCCGCCGGCATAGATGATCACCAAGCCATCATGCACGCATGGGGATGCGGAGAATCCCCACATCGGTGGCTCGCGATCGGCTTCTTTGCGCAAGTCGACTTTCCAGAGAATCTCTCCGTTGGCAGCATCCAGCTTCATCAACCAGCCTTCGGCCCCCATCGCATAAATCGCACCATCAGCGACCGTGGGTGTGGCTCGAGGCCCCAATCCTCCGAGGGACTCGAAGAATCGGGAGGGTATCGTTCGCTCCCAGACTTGCGTGCCAGTATTCGCGTCATAAACGACAACGGCTTCGTCCCCACCACGTTGCTCTTGGGTGACTAGATAATCTCCAGCCACCGCGAAGGAACTCCACGCGGGACCGACGGGAACTCTCCACAGTTCCTTGGGCGCTTCGGTTTTCCAATCATCGCTAAAGACGAGTCCATGTTGCACGCTATCGCTGTTAGGACCGCGGAACCCTGGCCACTGAGGATTTTTAAACGATTCCACGTCCAATGTGACAGAGGAATCTTTCGTGGCCTCTGTCTTCGTGCCACCCGATCCACCTGGACGTCTCGCGAGCAATTTGTCTTCCGACGTCGGTGTCCATCGCCAATCGAGCCCAAACGAAAAGTTACCCCAAACCCCGTCCGTTTTGACCAAGGCTGAAACGCCGGCACCTACTGAAGCCAAGATCAGCGCCAATGCCGTGCGTTGGATCGATAGCCGCCGGCCTAGGAGAATCAATCCGATCGCGAATGCGGCGATCGTCATCGGAATCGTCATCACGATCAGCAATGGACCCCGCATCGAATAATGGGCGATCCATTGTTCGACCGCCAAGATCAACACGATCCCGGCGATACCGAGGAGGCGCTCGTACCAGCGGGCTCGGCTGAATAGCAACCACCAAACCATGATCAGGGCCGCTACCAGGAA